>JAYRHV010000168.1:0-8406 GCA_041907165.1 Candidatus Omnitrophota bacterium
ACAAAATAATCTTTTCTTGTTCTTTGGGCGACAACTCAGTTTCCCCGGGTAAAAAATTAAGGGACCCTAATTCTTCACTTTCTCTCTGTGAACCCAACAACGAACCTAACATCGAAAAAGGCGCTGTCGTTAATTTTACAAAGAAGTTGCGTGCTGTCTGCCAGATCAAATGCGTGTATGCAAACTTTGGATCGCTCAAATCCCCTTTGACCGGCAAAGAAATATCAATACGGCCGTTCTCATCTTCGAGCAAAGCGACAGCCAGCCCAAAGGGCAAATTAAGCGCATCTTTACTGTTGACCTTTTGCCCGAAAGCAAAACGCTCTACCAAAATCTGATGCGAAGCGGTCAGTTGATTGCCGCTGATATGATACGTCGTAGAAAAATCTAATTTTCCGTCAGCCAAACTGCGGCCGGTGTATTTGCCCACGTAAGGGCCGATGACAGTCAGCGCATAATGGTTCAGCCCAAAGTTCAAGTCTAAATCCAAAGGCCGGGCGAACGGTTTTAATTGCGCGCTGGCATTGATAAGGCCTTGATCCTCTAAAAACGCTTTAAACGCAATGACCGTCATACCCTGCGGCAGTGTCGAAAAATTTTGGATAGTCCCATTGATATCACTTAAAACCGTTTTAAATACCGGGTTTAAGCTGTGGTCCTCAAAGCCAATGCGCCCATTTTGGATAACAATAGAATCAATAAAAAAAACCGGCAGGGCCGTTGGTTTTGGAGAAGATTTAAGCTCGGGAGTTTTTGTCTGCGGGATTAAATCAAGGACATCGACATGGCCATTATTCAATAGCGAGGCTTGGACTGACAACCCGTCTAAATCCAGCGACTGAACACGGTAAACTTTTTTTAACAGACTTAAAAAACTGACATCAACGCTCAAACGGTCAAAAGAAATAAGCGTATTTTTTGACGGGCCCTTGACTTCAAAACCTTTTAAAGTCAAACGCAGTAAAAAAGGATTAAACACAGCCGCGCGCAGCTTGACGGGGACTTTAAAAAACTTCGTTGCCTGCGTGCTAATGCCCCACGGCAAAGCCAAAGGGATACCGACGAGGGCGATAAAAAAACAGAACACAATAAGGCCAATGAAAAATTGGGCCATCCACTGGCAGAACGACTTTAGAAATTTCATACCTGCATTGTAGCAAATTTCTGAAAAAATTCATGTTTGCTTAAGCAGTTTCTTGAGAGGCTTCCAAATATTCCCAGCGCTCATAGAGCTTAAGCAGTTGTTCACCGATAACATCGACGCGGCTTTGCGCTTGGGCGACTTCTTGAGGGCCTTTTTGGTAAAAAGCAATGTCTGCTAAAAGCGCATACAAATTTTCTTGTTCAGCTTCAAGCTTTTGAATTTCTGACGGCAAATTTTCAAGCTCGCGCTGTTCTTTATAGGAAAGTTTTCGGACGGTTATCGGTTTTTCTTGCTGGGACGGACGATCCGCTTTAAGTTTAGCGGCTGTTTTCTTTTCCTGCGTGCCTCTCTGGGAGAGCCAATCGTCATAACCGCCGGCATATTCGTAGATTTCGCCAGTCCCATCGAGCACGATCGTCGAGGTCACCACATTATTCAAGAAAGAGCGGTCGTGGCTGACTAAAATAAGCGTGCCGGAATACTCCATCAAAAGCTCCTCGAGCAGTTCCTGCGTTTCAATGTCCAAATCATTGGTCGGCTCGTCCATCACCAAAAAATTCGACGGGGTTGTAAAAAGCCGCGCCAAAAAAATCCGGTTGCGCTCCCCGCCGGAGAGGACTTTGACCGGCGTGCGCGCGCGATCCGGCGTAAACAAAAAGTCCTGCAAATACCCGATCACATGCCGCGGCTTGCCGTTGATCGTGATCGTGTCCCCACCTTTTGTGATGTTTTCGATGACGGTTTTTTCTTCGTCTAATTGCTGACGCATCTGGTCGTAATAAGCAATCTCTAAATTTGTCCCCAGACGGATTTTGCCTTTGTCAGGCGGCAATTGCCCCAGCAGAATCCGAAGCAAAGTCGTCTTGCCCGAACCGTTAGCGCCGATCACGCCGATCTTGTCCCCGCGCATAATTTGTGTTGAAAAATCCCGGATAATACATTTCTCGCCATAGCTAAACCCCAGATTAGAGGCCTTGATCACCAAATGCCCCGACGCCTCGGCCTCATGCGACTGGATGCGCGCTTTGCCGATTTGCTCTCGCTGGGCCATTTTTTCTAAACGCATACGTTCAAGCGCTTTGACACGGCCTTCATTGCGCGTCCGGCGGGCTTTGACGCCTTTGCGGATCCAAATCTCTTCTTCGGCGAGCTTTTTGTCAAACTCAAGCCGCTGCACCGCTTCGTTTTCTAAAGCCATCTGTTTGCGCGCTAAAAAAGTCTGATAATCGCACGCCCAGCTAAATAATTTGCCGCGGTCAAGCTCCAAGATGCGTGTGGACAAATGCGACATAAACATCCGATCGTGCGTAACAAAAAACAGCGTGCCGGGATAATTTTTTAAAAAACCTTCGAGCCAATTGATTGTGTCGATGTCTAAATGATTAGTCGGCTCGTCGAGCAAAAGAATGTCGGGTTTAAGAATCAAAGCTTTGGCTAAAAGCGCGCGGCGCTTTTGTCCGCCGGAAAGCGTTTGAAAATCCGCTTCCCCGTCTAAATGCATTTGGGTCAAAACATTTTCGACCTCGGAATTTAAGTCCCAGCCACTAATTTTGTCGACCTCGCTCTGAACGCGGTCGAGCTCGCGCATAATCTCATCCGAGTGGTCCGTATGCATCCGATGCGTCACATGATGATAATCGCTTAGAATTTTGGCGCGCTCGCCTAAGCCGGCAAAAACAATATCAAACACTGTTCCCTTGATATCGTTGGGAACTTCCTGCGGCAAGTGGGTAACCTTGACCCCTTTTTGAAAAATGATCTCGCCCCCGTCGATCTCAACCTGACCGGCCATGACTTTCATCAAAGTCGTTTTGCCTGTGCCGTTTCGCCCAAGCAAAGCGATGCGCTCCTTAGGCTCGACCTGCAAGCTTAATCCGTCAAAAAGTAAAGGCCCGCCGAACGCGAGGCTGATTTCCTGTAGACTAATAAGGGCCATAAGAGTAAGGAGTTTAACATAAGAGGAAAATTTTAGCCAGTAGCAAGAAACGTCGCTAAAGCCTTCTGCCATGGGAGCACGACAACGCCGTTTTCAAGTGTCCGTGGGTTGACATCCTTGACTGAGGCAATAAACACCGGCACATGGGGGAATTTTTTGCGAAAAGCAGTCAGCGTCGCATCAGTTATCGTTTCCGACGATGTTTTACATTCAAAGGCCATAACCGGCCCATGGGGACCTTTGACAAAAATATCAATTTCATGCTTTCCTTCTCGCCAAAAGCAAAGTTCATAAGGCTTTTCAAAATAATCTCGCAACCGTTTTAATTCGTTATAAAAAAAAGTTTCGAACAAAAACCCTTTTTCTTGAGGTGTCGGTGGATCAACCAAACGATTTTGCAAGGCGCGCACAACGCCGCAATCAAAGAAATAAAATTTTGGCCGCGCTTTTTTGCGTTCACTGCGATTCCATGGCCACAAAAAATCGCCCAAAAGCGTATCCTCAAGAATCGAAAAATATTCTTTGACCGTGCTCATCGCAACCGATGAATCACGGCCCACAGACGCAAATTCAATGGTTTCTGCATTCATTTGCGCGGCAACAGCTAAAAATCTCTGAAAGGCACTCACATTGCGCGTTAAAGCTTCAGCTTGGACTTCTTCTTTAATATAAATTGTGCTATACGCTTTAAGTTGCCGACGGGCATCCTCGACTTTGCCTTCCTGAAAAGTTGTGACGACCCGCGGCAATGTCCCAAAACTCAAGGCCATATCAAGATTAAAACTTTGACCAATCTCTTTCTCTGTCAACGGATACAAGCGAAGGTTGAGCGCCCGGCCGCCTAAAAGATTAGCGCTGCCGCGGCGCAATTTGCGCGCGCTCGAGCCTGAAAGAATAAATCGCAAACCGATTTCTTCAATACCCTTTTGGACATAATCCAAAAGTGAAACAACCCGTTGAACCTCATCGATGATCACTAAATCATTTTTTTTCAAAGACTTCAAACTCTGCCAAAACACAACCGGTGAACGCGAAAATAGAAGCTCTTGCTCAGGATCTAAAAGGTCAATGAATAAAGCGGACTTAAGCTGTCGGAGTAAAAAAGTTTTGCCCGTCATGCGCGGGCCAAATAGAAACAAAGAGCCTGAAATTTGGTCAAGCTTTAATAATCGTTCGAAATCCATGATTAAAGAATAACATAATTATGTTATTTATCAAATATAAATAACATGTACTACGCAGGCATCGATTTTGCAAACTGATAATACGGACAAACCTGATGACCATTTTCCTGATAAAATTTATCGCCACCATAAATCAACCAACTATTTTTAACAGCAGGGTTAAGCTGCCGATAATACTCCAAACCTTTAAAAAACTCATCTACAACCGTTTGCCCGGACTTAATCTCAACAGGGACAACTTCGCTTCCTTTATCTAAGAGCACATCCACCTCATGGCCGACATTGTCACGAAAATAATACAAGTTATTGGTTTGAATATTATTAAAGCGCCGCTTAAGTATTTCGGAAACGACAAAAGTTTCAAACAGTGCCCCGCGCAACGGATGATTTTTAAAATGGCTTTTATCCGCAATACCTAATAAAAATGAGGCTAACCCGACGTCGATAAAATAAAGCTTTGGAGCCTTGATCAATCTTTTCCGAAAATTCTTATGGTGTGGCCGCAAGAAAAAAAGAATATAACTGGCTTCCAAAACCGACAACCAACTTTTGGTTGTGTTGACAGCAATGCCGCATTCATTGCTCAAATGCGAAAGGTTAAGAATCTGCCCGGTCTGCGCCGCACAAAGCTTGAGAAACATTTCAAACCGCGACAAATCCTTAAGCTCAATAAGAGCGCGTACGTCGCGTTCGATATAAGTTGCCGTATAAAAAGCGAGTGCTTCTGTCGGATTTAATTTTTTATCATAAATACGCGGGTAAAAACCGGTAAAAAGAACCTCATCAATATCTGGCTTTTTCTTAACAGAACCATATATTTCATCATACGATAACGCAAGCAAAGTCGTAACCGCCGTACGGCCAGCCAAAGACTGTGTGATACTGCCCATTAACTCAAACTGCTGTGAGCCAGTCAGAATAAACATCCCTTCTTTCTTTTTTTCATCGACGATACCTTGGATATAAGACAATAAATCAGGCGCCCTCTGAATCTCATCAAGAATAGCCCCGTCAGGATATTGTGACAAAAACCGCAAAGGATCCGTCAGCGCCATTCTACGGTTATCCAAATTTTCAAGCGAAGCGTAAGGTTTGCGCGGGAAAGCCGCTTGGCAAAGAGTCGTTTTACCGGACTGGCGAGGACCAAGCAAGGTGACAACCGGGTATTGTTTCGCTAAACGCAACAGGTGACGCTCAATCGTTCGTTTTATCATAAAATAACCATAACACACTTATTACATATTTGCAATACAACTTTAAATATGTAATATTGTTTTGGGGATATGCAACCGCTAAGCTTGCCCAACCGCAATGGTTTCGCCCACGGTTAAGACGCCTTCTTTAATGACCTTCGCATACATGCCGTGCCGATCAAGCGCATCGATTTTTAACTGTGGGGAAATTGTGTCCATCACATAGCAGGGCTTGCGGACTTTGGAAATTTCCAATACAACGCCGCCAGAAAATTCCAGAATAGTTCCCAGCGGCAGGCTGTTGACATTGAGATTTTCAACCGTCAAATTTTCTCCGGCTTCTCCTGCGCTCAAAGTGTAACCGTGGCTATTGAGTTCTGCCAACTTTTCGATGTCTTGAATACACACCGCTTGCAGCGGCGAATTATGTTTGGCGTGATTATGAGCATCCCCTTCTAAACCGTTCACAGTCAAAATCACCGATGAGACAGGAAGTTTAGGAATGCCACCCTTAGAAATATTGATCGAAACAATACGTGCAGACATTCTAAATTCTCACTCGACGAAAGAATTTGGGGTTAGCAAACAATCCCCGAATTTTTGCGGTCGTAATAAAACCAATTTAAAAATAAACACAACACATAATAAATCGTAAAGCCATACAGCGCGTATTGCGCATGTCCAGCCTTGATCTGTTGACCAAAAACAATTGGAATAATAAAAGCACCGTACGCGGCTATTGCCGACATCCAGCCTAAAACCGGGCCAGCCTGTTCTTTAGGAACAATATAGGCGACACTGCGAAACGTCGAGCCATTGCCTAAACCTGTCGCTACAAACAAAATCATAAATAGAATAAAAAACGGTCCCCAAAACGTCTCCGGCGTCGCCGACGCTTTGGCTTTGACAATAAAATACGCAACCCCCAAAGCCGCGATAACCTGTACTAAGGTGCTGTACGTCGTCACCTTTGAACCGCTGTTGATTTTATCGGAGAGCCATCCTCCGACGGGACGGATCAAAGCGCCGACTAAAGGCCCGACAAAAGCCCAGACCATCGGATTTGGCGCGTTAGGATTGACACTGCCGCCGGGCAAATACCCAAAAACATCTTGAATGAGTTTCGGAAAAGACGCCGAATAGCCAATGAAAGACCCAAAGGTCATCACATAAAGTGTCGTCATAATCCACGTGTGTTTATTTTTAAAAATCGCAAACTGCCTGTCGAGATTGCCCTTGATCGCTTGAGGTGAGAGGACTTTCATCAAAAACAAAGCAATCAAAATTGTCGCCGGCAAAACAATCCACATGTTTAATTTCAAAGCGGTCAAAAAGTATGCCCCAATGCCAGCGGCCAAAAGGCCAAAGAAATTTAAAAGGATAATTTTAAAAAATTCCGAACGATAATTTCCAAGCGCAGGCGTTGCGGTTTTTAAATTATTCATGCCCCCAAAAGCCGCCAGCGCCGAAAAAAATAAAAACGGCACCCACACCCAGCCCGCGTTTTGGATAAACACCACAGCCCCGACGGGTTTTGTGCCGTCGGCTTCGATAAGAGGTAATCCTCTACCAGCTAAATTTCCAAAGAATCCCGAGGCAATGACGACGGGAATCAAAAACTGCATGACGCTCACCCCCAAATTTCCCAACCCCGCATTTAACCCCAGCGCTGTGCCTTGCATCCGTTTAGGAAAAAAGAAAGAAATATTAGACATAGACGACGCAAAGTTTCCCCCGCCAAAACCCGACAGCACCGCTAAAACGGCAAAAACAAAATAAGACGTTTGCGTGTTTTGCAAAGCGACACCTGCGCCTGCCGCCGGAATAAGCAAAAACAAGGTCGAGAGAAAAACAACATTTCTCCCCCCGCCTATGGCGATTAAAAAAGAATGGGGAATCCGCAGCGTCGCACCCGCCAAGCCGGCAATCGCTGGCAGTGTCCACAACAATTCATTATAAATTTTCAAGTCCTCCAGCGACTGATGGGGCAAACCTAAAGTAAACCCCAACTTTTTCATCTGGACAATAATCATGCCCCACATGATCCAAACCGAAAAAGATTGCAACAAAGCCGGTATCGAAATCCAAAGATTACGAAAGGCAACATTTTTGCCGCTCTCGTCCCAGAATTTGGGATTTTCAACGTCCCAATCTTGAATATTGATTTTAGACATAACTTCTTTCTCTCCTTAAAATTAAAACGCTATACAAATTAATCAGATTTGGGAAGTCCTTTTAAGGCGAATTGCGCCATAGAGGCGCGAAACAATTGAGCCGAAAAAGGACTTCCCGAATCGGCTAATATAACCTAGACATGCTTTTGATAAGTTTTGCCGCGGCCTTCTGTCATCCCTTTCAAAAAGGGAAGCTTGGTCAAAAACACACTCACGCTACACGCTGCCAAAGCCAGCGCGCTTAAAATGACACTGTATCCCAAATGTTCATAGTCTCCTTTAAAATACGCTTCCAGCGCCGAAATCAAAACCCAAATCTGTAAAAAAACTGCGCCAACACTTAAAAGCAAAGCCACTGTCTCAACGCTGCGGACAAAATCTTCTCTCTTATCAGCAAATCTCATACCAACTCTCCGCGTTCCATGCCCATAAAATAAATCCCGTTAGGTCTGACTTCAATTTTAAGCTTTGGCAAAGCGCGTTCCGGCGGACCGTAAAGAACATCACCGGTCGTCGCGTTAAAAGCGCCTTTGTGGCAAGGACAAAAAAATATTTTCTCCTCTTTTTTCCAAATGACCGGACATTGCAAATGCGTGCATTTCTGTCCAAACGCCACAAATTGATCTGCGCTTAAGCGCACCAAAATCGCCGGCTCTTTAATATTGGGAATTTCAAAGACATACGCTTCCCCGACGCGCAAATCTTCCTTATCAACGATTTTCATAGGCACATAGGCGTGTACCTGCTGGGATTTAACCCACGACTTGACCCACAC
>JAYRHV010000169.1:0-2098 GCA_041907165.1 Candidatus Omnitrophota bacterium
CAACCGGTCCACAAGCTCTTTATGGTTTTTAGTATCAAGCTTCTCTTGCAAAATCTTTGTCGCCAGTTGCAGCGCTGTATCAGCACTTTTTTCGCGCAAATATACAGCAGCTTTTTCCTGATCAGCGGCAATTTCTCGATGAGCATTTTCGACCATGATCGTTGTTTCTTGTGCAACGCGCTCTTCGATCAATTTTGAAGTTTTTATCGCTGACAGACGGGCTTGATTCATAAATTCTTTGGCCACAGCATCAGCCTCCGAAAGAATTTTATGCCGTTTTTCGCCTAGGAGTTTATATTCTTCGCGCGTCTTGGCTGCTTCTTCGACAGCTTGGCGAATATTATCCTCGCGAGCTTTCAACCCGGCCAATATCGGCTTCCAAGCGAATTTTGATAATATCCCAAGCAGCACAAAGAATGTCACCCACGTCAATAAAAGCACTTGAATTTCAGGGGCTAATAATGACGCAGATGCACCGTGAGTTTCACTCCCGTGTGCAGAGTTGTCTTGTATCGATGCGATTTGGGACATAATTTATCCTTAACTATTTGACAAAGGTACAAAAAACGATTGCTGCGAGAACAGGCAATTCGACGAAAGCGATCGCAAGTATCATATTTCGGCTAAGGATATTTTCAGCTTCAGGCTGTCGTGCAATCCCTGACAAGGCACTTGAGCCGATTAAACCAATACCAATTCCACCGCCGATGGCGGCCAATCCGGCACCGATAAGAGCTATTGAACCGTTCATTTCAACTCCTTTTTTTGATTAATGTTTTGGGTGATAAACCTGTCCAATAAAAATGGCTGATAACAAAGTAAAAATATAAGCCTGTAAAACAACGACTAAAATTTCCAGTAAACCAATAAAAAGCGCAAACAATAATGCTGGCGGTGTTAACAACCAGCCGAACAAAGCAACGAGCCCCAAAAAAGCAAGCATCATCATATGTCCGGCTATCATATTGGCAAACAAACGAACAGCCAAAGCAAATGTTCGCGTAAAAATACCCAGAATTTCAAGCGGGACAACCAAAAACAACATTGGCAAGGGCAAACCCGGGATCACAAACGATTTAAAATATCCAACAATCCCGTGACGACGTATCCCGCCGAAGGTCATAAAAGAAAATGTGATCAATGCCAGCGCAGCCGTCACGTTGATATTAGCTGTCGCTGTGGCAAATAAAGGAATATTCCCCATTAAATTTAATATCAGAATAAAGAAAAAAAGAGTACAAAAATAAGGTGTAAACTTTCTGCCATCTTCTTCTCCCAAATTATTAATGGCAATTTTGTCCCGAATAAAAACAACAAAAATCTCCAAGAAATTCGTTATGCCCGTCGGGACAACTTGATCTTTGCGATAACATACACAAAATAAGATCATCAAAAAAAATGTCCCTAATATTAACATCAAACTGTGCAAAGACAAGAAATTTGGCAGATTTATTGGTGCAACAAATGGCAAATTCCACGTGTTACTATTTTGCACGTGATGCATAATATATTGCGTCAAATCAAATGGTTCTGCTGCAGGTTGACTCATATCCAATCAGCTGTTAAGAAATTTAAAAACCGTGTACACAAAAAACAGCGTGCTGATAATCAGAAGCATGCCCGCTGGCATCATTTTCTTTGTTTTAAGGGTTCTTTGGACAAAACTAACCAACAAAAGTCCCGCAACGACCAGAAGAAACAACAGCCCGGCCTTTTGATTAAAATAGGCGATCAAATCACCGACAAGAATCAAGCTGCCGGAAACAATGCCCATAATCAAAGAAATTTTACTCCCTGCTTTTGCTCCAAAAAATGCGCCCAAGAATAGGAATAAACTAAAACCGAGAATAATAATTTGTTCAATAAGCATGCGTTCTCCTTATTATTTTCTAGACGGACTGCTTTATTTTATAATTTTGTCTTAAACGGCTGCCGATCAGTTGACCCAGAACTGCTGCTGCGATAGAGACAGGAATAAACCACGGCGATATATGCAACTTAAGACGCAAAAAAATAATCAAAGGTATCGAAACATGGACCCAAAAAAACCACGGCGCTGAGAATTTTTTGGTTCTCTCACGAATAAATCCCACAGGGA
>JAYRHV010000170.1:0-4378 GCA_041907165.1 Candidatus Omnitrophota bacterium
AATACTATTGCCATCCCTTATTTGCCCTTTCGGCTATACTTGGCTCCAACAGCTTGGTTAAAAGACTTAATGTTTTTAGGAATTTCGAAACCTTGAAATTTGGCACCACACCGGTAGCAGAGGGCAAAGGTGGGCGTTTTGGCCATCAAAATCCAGTTAATCAAAGCGACGGCAGGTAAACTTAACCCATAAGTCCTTCGTACCAAAAGAATTCCGATAATGACCAGCAAACAACCAAAGCCTTGACTGAATTTTTGGACCAGATAAAAATCGCTGCAACTGCAACGGGGACAGACGGTTGGAAAATAAACATCATCCACACGGCCGCAATTTTCAGTGCAATGGGGGCAAACTAAAGCACCAGCCTTTGCTTGCACGCAGCATGATTTCTTGCAAGACGGGCAGTCCCAATAAATCATTTTCATAAAATTACAGGGTAGGTGTTTCTAAAGTCAGAACTTTTTGACTGGCGTCAATCGCGTCTTTTGCCTCCAGCGCTTTATCGGATAAGATCACAACATCGTGGTTGATACTGACTTCAAGTGAACCAGAATCAATAGCGAAATAATATTCTTTTTGTTCACTGCGTATAAGCAAAATGCCCGGCTTTAAAATCACGACCATAAGCTCATGTTTAGCTAAAACTGTAAATTGTCCCATAAGACCGGGCGCAGTAACAGATGTCGCCACAGCGTTATAAATACTACCCTGCGGGGTACAAAAAGTGCATTTAAATTCTTTGGTCATCAAGAATCCAATAAAGTTTTAGCTTTTTCAATGACATCTTCAATTTTGCCAACCATATAAAAAGCCTGTTCAGGAATCGCGTCATGTTTACCTTCCAAAATTTCACTAAACGAACGAATTGTGTCCTCGAGCGCCACATATTTTCCTTCGCGGCCGGTAAATTGCTGGGCAACGTGAAACGGCTGGGACAAAAATTTTTGGACTTTGCGTGCGCGAGCCACAGTCAAACGATCTTCGGCAGAAAGTTCATCCATCCCTAAAATCACAATAATATCCTGCAATTCTTTATAACGTTGTAAGAGCTGTTGCACACCGATAGCAACCCGATAATGGTCTTCGCCAACAATTTCTGGGGCAAGGATCGTTGAGCTCGACGACAAAGGATCAACGGCAGGATAAATTCCTAACTCGGCAATAGGACGTGAAAGTTCCGTGGTCGCATCCAAATGAGCAAAAGTCGTTGCTGGCGCAGGATCCGTATAATCGTCCGCCGGAACATAAATCGCTTGTATCGAAGTTATTGAACCATTTTTCGTCGATGTAATCCGCTCTTGCAATTCGCCCATATCTGTCCCTAAGGTCGGTTGATATCCGACAGCGGACGGAATTCGGCCCAAGAGAGTTGAAACCTCAGCGCCTGCTTGAGTAAAACGAAAAATATTGTCGATAAACAAAAGCACATCTTGCCGCATCTCGTCACGAAAATATTCAGCAATCGTCAAAGCCGAGAGCGCCACACGGGCACGGGCCCCGGGCGGTTCGTTCATCTGCCCAAAAACCATTGATGTTTTAGACAAGACACCCGATTCTTTCATTTCATTATATAAAGCCGTTCCTTCGCGTGTCCGTTCGCCGACCCCGGAAAAAACAGAATATCCGCCGTGCTCGGTGGCAATATTATGAATGAGTTCCTGAATAAGGACCGTTTTTCCGACCCCTGCGCCACCGAATAAACCGATCTTTCCCCCTTTGCGATAGGGCGCTAACAAATCAATGACTTTGATCCCAGTTACAAGTACATTATTGGAAGTATTTTGATCTTTGAATTCCGGCGCCAAGCGATGAATCGGCATAGACTTGCTGGCGTTAACAGGGCCGGCCTTGTCAATCGGTTCGCCTAAAAGGTTAAGGACACGCCCCAGCGTCGCTTCTCCAACCGGAACAGACAATTCTTCACCAGTATTGATGACCTGTGCCCCACGCGCCATCCCCTCGGTTGTATCCATCGCGATAGTACGAACAGTGTTTTCCCCCAAATGCTGAGCAACTTCCAGCGTCAAATTGTTGGGCGTCTCATCAATGTTTGGATTGGTGGCCTTAAGAGCCGTAAGAATGGCAGGCAGCTTGCCTTCTGGGAACGTGACGTCGATGACGGCACCGGTTATTTGAGTAATCTTTCCGCTGGGTAAATTAGAAATCATATGACTATCATCCTTTAATTATTGGTTTAAAGCTTCCGCGCCAGAAACAATTTCAATAAGCTCTGCGGTAATATCCGCTTGACGAGCACGATTGCGGACCATTGTTAAACTGTCTATCAAATCTTCTGTATTCTTTGTTGCGCTTTCCATAGCCGTCATGCGCGCGGCATGCTCACCGGCGGAATTTTCTAACAAAGCATAATAAATTGTAAAAAAGAGATATTTAGGGATTAAAAATGAAATTAGCTCTTCAAGAGCAGGCTCAAAAAGATAATTCCCTGCCAAAGGGCTGTTGGTAGTTAGCAGAGGCTTAGCTTCAATGGGGATAATCTTTTCGATTACTGGCTTCTGCGATAGCACGGAAATGAATTTGTTATACGCGATAAAAATATTTCGGTACTCATCTTTCAAAAAATAGTTACTTAAATCAGTCCCTATTTTTCGAGCGTCAGTAAAATCCGGTTTTGAAGTCACATGCGGATAAAAAACTTTTTGGGGAAACTTGGATTTAAAATGGGTCTGTCCCCGTCGGCCACAAAAACTAAACTCAATTTTTTCATATTGGGAACTATTTTTGGCTAACCATTCATTAACGAAACGGATCAGGCTGTTATTAAATCCACCGCAAAGCCCACGGTCAGAGGTTACAAGAAGAATTAACGCCTGATTTTTATTGTTCTGTGTGTTTAGAAGCGGGTGGCTGTTGACATCACTGGTTGCCGCTAAACGGCTGATCAAGTCATTTAACTGTTGAGCATAAATCTTGGAACGACGCTGTGCATCCTGCGCTTTGATCAGCTTGCTCATTGAAACAAGCTTCATCGTTCGTGTCATTTTGCGCGTATTTTTAAGCCGCCCAAGTTTAACGTTATACTCTTTAATCGATGGCATTGTTAAAAGTTTTGTAAAAAGCGGTTTTTGACTTTGATGATAATGTCATGCATCTGGACCTTGATTTCATCATTGATAGCCAATGTTTTATTGAATTTTGCAACAAATTCCGGGTAACTGCTGTCGAGAGCTTCGTAAAGTTCGGCTTCAAAAGCCCGTACACGTTTAGTCGGAATATTATCCAGAAAACCGTTGACCCCTGCGTAAATCAGAACAATCTGTTTGACCATAGCAAGCGTCTGGTGTGCGCCTTGTTTAATTACTTCCATCAAACGCTCCCCTCGGTCAAGTTGTTTGCGGGATGCTGCGTCTAAATCAGAAGCAAACTGCGAAAAAGCCGACATTTCGCGGTACTGAGCTAAGTCCAAACGCAGTGTCCCTGCTGTCTGTTTCATCGCTTTGATTTGGGCATCGCCGCCAACGCGAGAGACAGAAATCCCCGGGTTAATGGCAGGTCTTTGACCAGCATAAAAAAGATCCGTTTCCAAAAATATCTGTCCGTCGGTAATGGAAATAACGTTTGTAGGGATATAGGCGGTAACGTCACCGGCTTGCGTTTCGATGATTGGCAAAGCGGTCAAGCTGCCAGCGCCTAAGGTATCATTTAACTTTGCGGCACGCTCCAAAAGCCGACTGTGTAAATAAAAAATGTCCCCGGGGAATGCTTCGCGGCCCGGCGGACGACGCAAAAGCAAAGAAAGCTGACGATAAGCTTGCGCTTGTTTGGTTAAATCATCATAAATGATCAGAGCATGTTTGCCGTTGTCTCGGTAATATTCCGCCATAGCTGTTCCGGAATATGGGGCAATAAATTGCATAGGCGCCGGGTCCGAGGCGGTTGCCGATACAATGGTCGTATATTCCATGGCTCCATATTTGCGAAGCGTTTCATAAATTTGTGCTACTGTCGAGCGTTTTTGGCCGATCGCCACATAAAAACAATAAACACCTTTACCGCGTTGGTTGATGATCGTGTCAATTGCCAATGTTGTTTTGCCTGTTTTGCGATCACCGATAATAAGCTCTCGCTGACCGCGTCCGATCGGCGTTAGAGCGTCAATGACCTTGATGCCTGTTTCCAGCGGTTCGTGGACATTTTGGCGTTCAATAATTCCGGGCGCTTTAACCTCGATAGGGCGAAATTCTGTGCCTCTGATCGGCGCGTTTCCATCGATCGCATTACCTAAAACATTCGAGACGGTTCTGCTGGAGATTGAGAAGTTGCAGAAGGTAGAGGCTCTGCGCCTTCCGAAGAATCTGACATCCAGTATCTCTCCTGCACGGCTCAAACCACTTTATCTACGTGCGGGCACGGAATC
>JAYRHV010000171.1:0-1904 GCA_041907165.1 Candidatus Omnitrophota bacterium
CGCGCAAAAAAGTAAAATGCAAAATTTGCCTTCGGTTGTCCCACAGGGACAAGGATTAACCTAAGCACGTCTCGACTTTGTCGAGACATGCGGCCCGTCGGGTAGATTTTGCTTGGCCAAGCAGGAGCTTGGCTAATGCAAAATCTAGGTTAACTTTTCTTCATAGAGATCTTCACGCCGTTTGTGGATTTGGGGGTCGGCGAGATATTCATCGAGGGTCGTATGGACGCGGTCAATATGTCCGTTGGGCGTAAGCTCGACAATGCGGTTGGCAACTGTCTGGATAAACTGATGGTCGTGCGAGGAGAACAAAATCGCATTGTCACATTTGATCAATCCGTTGTTTAAAGCAATAATCGATTCCAGATCCAAGTGGTTGGTCGGGTCGTCAAAAATAAGCGCGTTGGCAGAGGCAAGCATCATGCGCGAAAACATACATCGCACCTTTTCGCCGCCGGATAAGACACGCACGATTTTTAAAGTTTCCTCGCCGGAAAAAAGCATTTTGCCCAAAAAGCCGCGGATAAAGTTTTCGTCCTTCTCTTTAGAATATTGGCGCAGCCAGTCGATTAAATTCAAGTCGGACTGAAAAAACTTGGAATTGTCTTTAGGAAAATACGCCGTTGAAATCGTCGAACCCCATTTAAAGCTCCCGCTGTCAACTGTCAGCTCGCCGGCGAGTACTTGAAAAAGCGTTGTCGCCGCATTATCGTTACGGCCGATAAAAGCGATTTTGTCCTCTTTGCTGACATGCAAAGAAAAATCCTTAAACATCAGTTTGCCGTCGACAGTTTTACTTATTTTTTGCACGTCCAAAATATCATTGCCCGCTTCACGCTCGGGCTTAAAAGAAATAAATGGATAGCGCCGTGACGAGGGGCGGATTTCTTCAAAGGTAAGCTTCTCTAAAACTTTTTTGCGGGACGTCGCCTGTCGGGACTTGGATGCGTTTGCGCTAAAGCGCGCGATAAAGTCCTGCAGTTCTTTGCGTTTTTCCTCGGACTTACGGTTGGTTTCCTGCTTCTGACGCAAAGCCAATTGGCTGGCCTCCAGCCAAAAGGTGTAATTGCCCGTATACAGCTGGACTTTTCCAAAATCGATATCCGCAATGTGCGTGCAAACCTGATCGAGAAAATGGCGGTCGTGGGAGACGACGATGGCCGTGTTCTGAAAGTTGCACAAAAATTCTTCCAGCCACAGGGCTGTTTCGACGTCCAGCTGATTGGTCGGTTCGTCCAAAAGCAAAATGTCCGGATTGCCAAACAGCGCTTGCGCTAAAAGCACGCGCACCTTCTGCCCGCCTTCTAATTGTTTCATCTTTAAGCCGTGGAGATTTTCTTTAACGCCCAAGTCACTTAACAGCCGCGCGGCCTCGCTCTCAGCGTCCCAGCCGTTCATCTGTGAAAACTCGCCTTCCAATTCCGAAGCCCGAATCCCGTCGGCATCCGAAAAGTCCGGCTTAGCGTAAATCGCATCTTTTTCGGTCATGATTTCATAAAGTTTTTTGTGCCCCATGATCACGGTCAAAAGCACCGGATGTTCGTCAAAAGCATATTGGTCTTGTTTGAGAATCGACAATCGCTCGCCCTTGGTGATGCTGACCGTCCCTGTGGTCGGTTCGATTTCGCCGGAGAGAATTTTTAAAAATGTAGACTTGCCCGAGCCGTTAGCGCCGATTAGGCCGTAACAGTTGCCGGGTTTAAATGCGGCGGTAGCACCCTCAAATAAACGGCGCTTGCCAAACTGTAAAGAAACATTTTCGACGGATAACATAGATTTATTATTTTGATGATTAATAAAGGCAGGATTATAACACAAAATCCACAATGCACAAAAAATTCGTCAAAACTGCTTTATTTACAGAAATTTTAGATCTGTGAATTTTAAAAAAGTAGGGAACGATA
>JAYRHV010000172.1:0-10130 GCA_041907165.1 Candidatus Omnitrophota bacterium
CCAGTTTACTCGAAAAAGAAGACGGTGTTTTTGTCGCCGCCTCTGATTATATGAAAGCATTGCCCGACTCGGTCAGCCGCTGGTTTCCACGCAAGCTTGTTTCACTGGGCACCGACGGATTTGGCCGCAGTGAAAGCCGAAAAGCACTGCGCGATTTCTTTGAAGTTGACAGCCGCCATATTGTTTATGCGACGTTAGGCAGTTTGTATAAAGAAAAAAAGATTGGCGCGGATGTCCTTAAAGCCGCGGCCAAAGACTTGAGCATCAATCCGGATAAACTCAATCCGATGATCAGCTGATTGAACGTAGGGAACGGTCGCGACCGTTCCCTACCATAAAACAACAAAGGATTTTTTTATGCTGACAGAATTTAAAATTCCCGAAGTCGGGGAGAACATCACCTCTGGCACCGTAGCGCGCATCAATGTCACCATCGGACAAACGGTCAAAAAAGACCAGCCGCTGTTGGAACTTGAAACTGATAAGGCCACGATTGAAGTCCCTTCTTCGGTCGCTGGCGTCGTTAAAGAAATTTTGGTCAAAGAGGGCAACAAGGTCAAAGTAGGCGAAGTCGTCATAAAAATTGAATCCGGCGCAAACGCGGCGACAACGCCAAGCCCAGCGCCTGCACCTGCGCCGATTACGGCAAAAAGCACGGTCAGCGACTCTAGTGTTTCTACCTCTGTAGAAAAACCTTCTGCTGCGATACAACCTTCCACAGCAGCCGTGCAAACTGCGGCTGTGCAAGTTGATGTCCCAGCGGCGCCTTCGGTGCGTCGGCTTGCCCGTGAATTAGGCGTCAATCTCGCCGAAGTGCCGGGCAGCGGACCGTCCGGGCGCATTTCCAAAGAAGACGTCAAAGCCTATGCCAAACGCCTGATTACGGCAGGCCCATCGTTAACTGGCCCAAGCGCAGCCGCAAGCAGCATTCCTCTTCCCGACTTTAGCAAATACGGCACCGTCGAACGCAAACCGATGAACAATATCCGCCGCAAAACCGCGGAACATCTTTCCTATGCGTGGAATACGATTCCGCACGTGACCCAATTTGACAAAGCGGATATCACCGAACTAGAAAAGCTGCGCAAAAAGTTTTCTAAGCCGGACCGCAAACTTTCGATCACGCCTTTTCTCATGAAAGTCACAGCCGCCGCGCTTAAACTTTTTCCGCAATTTAACAGCAGTGTGGACATGGCAAGCGGGGAGATCATCTATAAAAATTATTTTCATATCGGCGTTGCCGTCGACACGCCCAACGGTTTAGTGGTGCCGGTTATCCGCGACGTGGACCAAAAGGGGATCATTGAACTTTCGCAGGAACTGACTTTAGTTGCCGAACGCGCCCGGGAGAAGAAAATCACGATCGAAGAGATGCGCGGCGGGACGTTTACAATTTCAAACTTAGGCGGCATTGGCGACACTGGCTTTACGCCGATTGTCAATTGGCCGGAAGTCGCGATTCTAGGCATTGCCCGCGGGAGGATGGAGCCAAACTATGACAAAATCAACCATTGCATGCCGGCGTTGATGCTGCCTTTATCGCTCTCCTATGATCATCGGGTTATCGACGGGGCGGCAGGCGCAAAATTCTTGCGCTGGATTGCCGATGCGATTGAACAGCCATTTTTAATGGAGTTAGACGGAAAATAATAGATCGCTTTTTGGCTGCGAACGAATTGGCTCTGAGAAAAAGTTTTTGCGGGAATGCTTTGTCCACCACTGTCCGACGACCGTAAGGGAGGAGTTTGGTGGACTATGACCAAAAAAACTTTTGCGCTTTCAGAGCCTTGAGTAAGCAGACAAAAAGTGATCAAAAAAAGAAAGTTAATCATATGTCCTCAACAGAGCAGACACAACTTGTCGTTATAGGCGGCGGACCGGGCGGCTATGCGGCCGCTTTTTTAGCAGCAGATTTAGGTATCGAAACAACTTTAGTCGACTTGGATGTCAATCCCGGCGGCGTCTGCCTTTATCGAGGCTGTATTCCGTCCAAGGCGCTTTTGCACGTGGCTAAAATCCTCTCGGAATCGCGGGAGGCCAAAGACATCGGCATCGAGTTTGCAAATCCAACGATCCATTTAGACAAAGTCCGCGCTTGGAAAAACAAAGTCATCTCTCAATTAACCGGCGGGTTGGGCCAGCTTTGTAAACAGCGCAAAATCAAATTCATACAGGGACGGGCGACCTTTTTAAATTCTGATACCCTTAATATTCAAAAAGCCGACGGCAGCTCAATGCCATTGGCCTTTGACCATGCGATTTTAGCAACCGGCTCAACGCCGGTGACATTGCCCTTTGCGCCAGCGTCAGCACGCATTTTAGACTCGACGACAGCACTGAATCTCGAAGATGTCCCCCAAAAACTGCTGGTTGTCGGCGGCGGATATATCGGTCTAGAACTGGGCACAGTTTACTGTGAGCTAGGCAGTCAGGTTACGGTCGTCGAAACGATGCCTTATCTTTTGCCCGGCTGCGACCGCGACTTAGGCGTTATTCTCGAGAACCGGATGAAAAAACATTTTTCCAGTCTCAAACTCGAAACCAAAGTCACTCAAATTGACGACCTGCCCGACGGGGTTAAGGTGAGCTTTCAGGACAAAGCAGGCAATGTCACAAGCGAAAGCTTTGACAAAATCTTAGTTTCTATCGGCCGCAAGCCCAATTCCAAAAATTTGGGATTAGAAAATACAAAAGTCACTTTGACCGCTCGGGGTTTTGTCCAAGTCAATGCCCAGCGCCAGACAACAGACCCTAAAATTTATGCGATTGGCGATATTGCCGGCGACCCGATGCTTGCGCACAAAGCATCCCACGAAGGACGCGTAGCCGCCGAGGCGATTGCCGGGCACAAAGTTGCTTTTGAACCGATGGCGATTCCCGCCGTTGTTTTTACAGACCCGGAAATCGCTTGGTGCGGGATTACCGAACCTGAAGCTTTGGCGCAAGGCAAAGCGATCAAGGTCGTCAAATTCCCGTGGGGCGCCTCAGGCCGTGCCGTCACTTTAAACCGTACCGACGGGCTGACCAAACTGATCATTGATCCGCAAACAGAACGGATTTTAGGGGTTTCGATTTGCGGGGTTGGGGCCGGAGAGATGATCGCCGAAGGCGTTTTGGCCGTCGAGATGGGAACACTGGCCACAGACTTAAAAATGTCGATTCATCCTCATCCGACACTTTCGGAAACAATGATGGAAACCGCAGAGAGCTTTTTTGGCCAAAGCACGCACATCTACAGGCCTAAAAAAGGATAATCAATTCTTTATTTAGGGATTCGAATATCGATCCGGTCACCGATGTGCATCCCATGACGGCCAGCTTCCCCGGCATTGACTTCCAAAACATAGGCCGCTGGCACATCCGGACCATACACCGGGCAAGGATCTTTTTCGCAAGTCACAGCGTCGTGTTCAATATAAATAATCTGCCCGGTATAATCCAACCAAAGCATATCTAAGGGGATCAGTGTATCTTTCATCCAAAACTTCTGAGGGCCATTGCCGCTTAAGGCAAACAGCATGCCCTTATTTTTATCTAAATGTTCCCGTTTTTGCAGGCCACGCATCTTTTCCTCGTCGGAAATAGCAAGTTCAACGACATAACAGGTCTTCTTAAAACACGCTTTATTTTCCTTCGCGTGCGCCTGACAGCCAGTGAAAAAACAAACACATATTACTGTCATTGCAAGCGAAGCGAGTTGGTGTGGGGCGGACATAGCCTTTTTCATCCCAAATTTTGCATTACAATTTTGTGCGCGACGATCCGTCGCCCACAAAAAGAAAAATGCAAAATTTGCCTTCGGTTGCGGTTTACCGCAAGGATGAACCCCGCACGTCTCGACTTTGTCGAGACATGCGGCCCTTCGGGCGGATTTTGCTTGGCCAAGCAGGAGCTTGGCTAATGCAAAATTCGGGTTCATTGTTTATCGCTTCCGATCAAATTCAAATAATCCCTAAAACTGATCGTGCCGCTAATAGATTTATTGACCACAGCGATACGCTCATTTGGATAGGGATGCGTACGCAAATAATTTGCTTCTTTAAGCGGCCCTTTTTCTTCTTCTTTTTTTAGAATTTCTAAAACATCAATCATCTTGTGCGGGTCAAACCCGGCTTTGCGTGCATATTTGACCCCCAGCTCGTCGGCTTGAAACTCATCCTCTCGTGAATAAGCAAAAAATAGTGTTGTTAAAATCACATTTACTCCTTGCGCCAAATTTGCATTACCTGAGCCAATTGCAGCAATCTGCATAAGCGTATAACCGTAAGAATTTTGAATGCGTTTTAAAGCATGTTTAGCTGTAATGTGGCCAATCTCGTGCGCTAAAACACCGGCAACCTGATCATCGTCCTTAAGCTTGTCTAAGAGACCTTTATAAATATAGACATATCCCCCGGGGATGCTAAAAGCGTTGACGGTTTCTTCATCAATGATACGGACAGTATAAACCAAGTCCTTGCGATCACAGACTTTTACAAGGCGGTCAAAAATTCTTTCAACACGGCTGTTGCTGTCTAAATCTGTAACAAATTTTGCGTCCTTTTCGATTTGCTCGGCAACAGCATTGCCTAGGTTGATTTCCTTCTCACTGCTGTAGAGCAAACTTTCTTCTTTCCCTGTCGCCAAGTTGTATTCGTTGGTGCAGCTGGAGAAAAAAAAGACAATAAAAAGAATAAAATAAAAATTACTAATCATCTTCAACATTTTGTCTTTCCTTGCCTTTCCCCGCCACAGCTAAAAGGAGTTCTTATAACACCGTCACCCCAAAAGTTTTAAGCATGACCCGCACTTTGGGCAAGGGCAGGCCAATGACATTGCTATAGCAGCCCTCGACCCGACGGATAAAAAGTCCGCCGCGGCCTTCTATATCAAATCCACCTGCTTTATCCAAAGGGTTAGTGTGCTGATGATATTGCGTGATCTCCTGATCCGAAAGCTTTTGCATATAGAGCTTTGTTTTTTCGTAATCGACGAGCGTCTGCCCGCTCTTTGCGTCAATGACCGCGACCCCCGTATAAACCCAATGCGGCCCTGAACACAAAAGCCGCAAAATCCGTTTGGCATCCGCCAAATCTTTGGGCTTGCCGATGACCCGACGGTGTCCGGCATACACCAGCGTATCTGCCCCGATGACAATTCCCTCTTTCATGCGGTCAGCAACTTCACGCGCCTTAATAAGGGCATTATGTTTGACAAGCCCTGAGCAATTGGCGGTGATCTTATGTATTTCTTCGGCACAGCTGGGCACAACACTAAATTTTACGCCAGCCATTTCAAGAAGTTTTTTGCGCTGTGCCGAGGCCGAGGCCAAAATAATTTTTTGCATTTTTAACCAAAATTTTGCATTACAACCCATTGCGCGACGATCCGTCGCGCACAAAAAGGTAAATGCAAAATTTGCCTTCGGTTGTCCTGCAGGGACAAGGTTAACCCCGCACGTCTCGACGTTGTCGAGACATGCGGCCCTTTGGGCGGATTTTGCTTTGGCCAAGCAGGAGCTTGGCTAATGCAAAATCCGGGTTTAATGATCTCAATATATTTCAATTTGGTTTAGGTTGACCTTACGCCGGAGCGCTCGCAAGCCCCTGCGAGGCTTGACTTCGCTCGATGCTCGGACTCGTCCTAAAAAGGACTTCACTGGCGTTCGCTCTCCCGCCTTCGGCGGGATCCATGCCCGCTCGTCCTCACAACGTCCGTCTTAAAGGTCAACCTAAACCAAAAATGATTTCTTTATTCATCCCACGCAATAGATTCTGCGGGGGGCATATTTTCAGCGACTGCATCGGTTTGCGCTATCGGCTGCGAGCCACCCGAAGCATCATCGCGTTTCTTGGCCAAAAAATGCACGCTATTAGCTGAAATCCGCACACGGCTTTGCGTCTTGCCGTCTTTTTCCCAACGATCCTGCTTAAGACGGCCTTCAACAATAACCCCGCTGCCCTTGGTCAAATATTTCGCGCAATTTTCTCCCACAACGCCCCAAACCTCGACGTCAAAATAGGAGACTTCCGAAACCTTCTCGCCGTTTTTTGTATAAATGCGGTTATTGGCAATCGACAGACTGCATACCGATTTACCCGCTGGCGTATACTTAAGTTCCGGATCCCTCGTCAAGTTACCCATAATGTTTACACTGTTTAAACTCATTGCTTGTCCCTTTCGCTTATGATTTTTAAATTTAGGGTAGACCTTTATTGATTGCCTTCTTTTTTTAAAGAAGGAGTTAGGGGAAATTCTTATTTTAAAAATTCTTCCGCTTTAAAAATTGAGACCAGATCACACCCACGGCTGGCAACCGCCTGACGAGCACCTTCATTTCGGTCGATGATACAAATACATTTTTTGACCTTGATCCCGATTTTATCTAGGACATCCAACGATTCGACAAACGCTTTTCCCGTCGTGGCCACATCATCAATCAAAATGACAGTTGCCCCATCGGGGATGATCGGCCCTTCAATCTGCTGCTGTTTGCCGTGCGGTTTTGGCGCTTTGCGGATAATAAAAGTATTCAGTGGCTTGTTTGCCTCAAATGACAAAACACCTAAAGCGCCGACCAAAGGGTCCGCGCCTAACGTCGGGCCGCCGATGGCAGCAAACTCTTCATCTTTGATCAAGTCCAAAATTATTTTGGCGCACAGATACGCGCCTTGCGCTTTTAAGGTGACTCGTCTGGCATCCAGATAATAATCACTTTCTTTGCCGGACGATAAAATGATCTTGCCTAAAAAAAATGCTTCTTTTTTTAAGATCTCAAAAAGCTTTTGTCTGTCCTTCTCTAAACTTACGTTCATAAAAACCCTTTCTTAATTATGTTCTTCGTCAATCGAGGGAACGTCCATTTTACGACGTTGCAGTTCGCTTTTTAGCTCATAACGAAAACGCAATAAATTTTTGTATTCCTGATATTCTTTGGGGTTAAACCCGGAAGTCTTATGAAAAATATTGATGGCCGAAATTTCGATGACTGTGTCTAAATAAACGGATGTCAAAGCGCTGTCGGTGAGTTTGGCAATCTCTTTAGCGTCTAATATAGAGACGGCGCTGGGATACGCAAAACCTTTAACCGGGCTCAAACTCATTGCAAAAAAAACAGTTATTAAAAGCATAGCGCCAAAATATTTTTTCAACAGAAACCCTCCTTTTTTGTAAACAGCGTATTATACGCACAAATATCCTTTGCTTCAAACGATTTGTATTCATCCAAAAGCAATGTTAAAATTAAGTTCATGTTTCGAGATTTATTGTCCGGCTTAACTGATCTTGTCTACCCCGCCTGCTGTATTCTCTGCAAAAATCCCTTAGGGCCGCTGGAGAAAACATCTCAGCTTTGCTTTGTCTGTCAAGGCAAACTCCAAAAAAACAGGCCGCCATTTTGCCGTCGCTGCTCGCGTCCGTTAGAAAACGCAGCCCATCATTTTTGCCTTAACTGTCAACATATGCCTTTGGAATTTGATCGTGCTTGGGGTGTCTTTCTTTATAATAACATCATGCAGAGGCTGCTCCACCTTTTTAAGTACGGGCACAAAACTAGCCTGCGCCATTTTTTTGGCGAACAGATCACAAGCTTTATACATGATTATCGTCTTGATTTTCAAAACTATGACCTTATTGTCCCCGTGCCTCTTTTCCCAACCCGCCAACGAGAGCGCGGGTACAATCAAAGCCTTTTGATCGCGCAAATCCTCAGTGAGGAATTAACCATTGTGCTTGATTCAAAAAATTTTCTGCGAATACGTCATACGCCTAATCAGGCGCGGCTTGGCCCAAAAGAACGCTGGACAAACGTAGAGCAGGCCTTTAAAATTAAACCTTTCCATAACTTCAAGGACAAAAATATCCTGTTGGTTGACGATCTTTTGACGACGGGGGCAACGGCCTCTCAAGCGGCTAAAGTCTTAAAAGTCGCCGGTGCAATAAAAGTGGATGTCTTAACCATTGCGATCGCGGCGTTGGCTGATCACCAAACCCGCTGTGAGCGTACATAAATTTTAAAATGCGGATCCTTCGCAACTATATTCTTTCGGAATGCGTTCTTCCATTTTTTCTTGCCTTGGGAGTATTAACTTCTATTTTTCTATTGGGTAGTTTGATCCAGTTGGCTAACTTAGTCATCAACAAGGGGGTGAGTTTAGCAGCCATCGGAAAAATTTTTCTGCTCTCTGTCCCTCTTCTTTTAGCTTATACATTGCCGTTGGCCTGTTTAGTTGGCATCACTCTAGCCTTTAGCCGCTTATCGGCTGACAATGAAATTATTGCTATTCGCGCCAGCGGAATTTATCTTTTAAAACTGCTCACACCCCTTTTGGCCATTGGTATTGTTTTTAGTCTTTTTCTTTTTATCCTAAGCGACCGGGTTATCCCCTACGCTTATCAAGAGCAACGCGTCATGCTTAAAACCTTAGGGACCCGTAACCCCACAGCGCTCTTAGAACCCGGTATTTTTATCACTTCTTTTGAGAAACAGATTCTTTTTATCCACCGCATTGAAGAAAATAAATTTTTTAATATTACCATTTATCAGCCGCAGCCTAACGGCAAACCGACACGCACCATCACGGCCAAACGCGGAGAATTTAGCCCCGTCCCGGGCAAAGATCAAGTTATTCTCAAATTAATCGACGGTACATCCGACGAGCCCGACATGAATAATCCCAACAACTTTTTTAAACTCAATTTTAAAACTTTCTTTATGACCTTAGACTTATCAGCCGACAACAAAAAAGAAGTCACTAAAAAACCAAAGGGGATGACTTTAAACGAGCTCTCTGAAGAACACGACCGGTTAGAAAAACTTTTGGTTAATACCGCGCCGCTGGAAACGGAATATTGGCGTAAAATCACATGGGCTTTTTCTCCTCTTATTTTTATTGGGTTAGGGTTTCCTGTGGCCATCATCACCAATAAAAGAGACAAACGGGCCAAAAATGTCTTTATTGTAATCCTGCTGGCCGTCACGTATTATCTTTTGTCTTTAGGCTGTGAAGCATTAAGCTTACAGCAAGTTGCCCCTGCAGCGGTAATTTTGTGGGTACCCAATCTTATTGGGTTTATCGCCGCTTTTATTTTTAACTATCGTTTATTAAGGATGTAGGATGCGCATCACAGACCGCTATATCAGCTCTTCGATTGCTTTTGTTTTTCTAGTGATAACCCTCATGTTCTCGCTTCTGTTTTTTTTGATTAACACGACAAGCAATCTCGATGAGTTTATCGCGCAAAAAGTCTCTGTCCCTGTTATTATTCAATTTAATCTATGCAGTTTGCCCTCTATTCTCGTTGAAACATCATTTATCATCTGCTTGATTTCCGTCATGTTCTGCTATGCGAGCCTTAACAATCACAATGAAATCATCGCTCTTCGCGCCAGCGGCATGAACTTCTGGAACATCAGCCGGCCAGCGATTTTCTTTTCAATTTTGATCGCTGCTCTGACATTCTTTATTAATGAACGCTACGTGCCCCAAGCTGAAACCCGGGCCCAAAAAATCCGTAACGAACATATTATTCTCGAAGTCGACCGCGCCAAGAAAAAAACCGCGAAAATAAATTACCTGACCTATTACGGTTTTAAAAATCGGCTCTATTGCATAGACGTTTATGACCCTAATACGTATGAAATGCAGGGCATCACAATCCACGAATATGATGAAAAAATGCAGCTTAAAGAAAAGACCCTTGCGCTTAAAGGCAAATGGACAGGCATCGCATGGAAATTTTACAATGTTTACATCAGCACGATCACCGATCCCTTAACCGGGGAGGCGACAATCAAACCCGTCGGTGAAAAGCTGATGGACATCAAAGAATCGCCCAAAGACTTTTTACGGCAAAACTTAAATGTCAATTCGATGAATACCCGCCAGCTTTATCAATACATCAGCCGATTTTCAAAAAGCGGGGCTCTGCGGGCGATTAATAATCTGCATGTGGATTTGCATCAAAAAATTGCAAAACCATTCGCTGTTATTGTCGTTGTTTTGGCTGGCCTGCCACTGGCACTGGTCACGGGACGCAGAAAAGCACAAACATTTACATCGCTTGCATTTGCCGTTGGTTTGGCTTTTCTTTATGCCATTATCAATTCTGTCGGGATAGCTTTAGGCAAAGGCGGATTTTTGTGGCCGGTC
>JAYRHV010000173.1:0-4140 GCA_041907165.1 Candidatus Omnitrophota bacterium
CAAGGATGAGATTGTCCACAACCGCGCAGACAACTGGGTCTAAACCAGCTGTAGGTTCGTCATAAAAAACGATCTCTGGGTCCATGGCGATTGCGCGGGCCAGGCCAACGCGTTTTTTCATCCCGCCGGAAAGCATGCTGGGCATTAACTTCTCAAAGCCACAAAGACCGACGAGACTGAGTTTCATTTTGACCAGCATACTGACAATCTTAGGATCCAGCTTAGTATGTTCACGCAAAGGCAAACTCACGTTCTCTTCAACGTTTAAATAATCGAGCAAAGCCGAGGACTGAAAGCACATCCCAAAACGGCGCTTGACGCTTTCGATTTCTTCTTGAGTCAGTGTCGTCAAATCCTTGTCACCAAAAAAAACTTTGCCCGCATCCGGCTTCATCGCGCCGGTCATGTGCCGCAACAATGTACTTTTCCCGCAGCCGGACCCGCCCATGATCACAAACGTCTCGCCCTGATAAACCTCAAGGCTAATCCCATCTAAGACTTTGCGGCCGTCAAAATATTTGACCAAATTCTCGACGGATATAGCGACTTTCTTTTCTCTCATACGTTAGAAAAATAAAAAATTCCGGTTACGATACAATCCGCGATAATAATCATAATAAAACTAGTCACAACACTGACCGTTGTCGCGCGGCCGACCCCCACGGCTCCCCCGCGGGTTGAAAGTCCTTGATAACTTCCGACCAAAGCGATGATCAGGGCAAAAACAAAAGACTTGCACAGACCTGTATAAATGTCTTTCGGGGTCAAATAATGAAAAGCCGTTTGTAAATACAGATACGAGTTAATTCCCAAATTGTTGACGCCAATCAAATAGCCGCCAAACATGCCGGAAAGATCTCCGATCACCGTCAAGCAGGGCAACATAAAAAACAAAGCGACAACTTTTGGCGCTACCAAAAACCGCACCGGATTGATCGCCATGGTTTCGAGCGCTTCGATCTGTTCATTGACCTGCATTGAACCAATTTCCGCGGTAATCGCCGCGCCGATACGCCCGGCAATGACTAATGCCGTCAGCACAGGCCCCAGCTCGCGGCAAATTGAAATCGAAACCAAGCTGGCCACATAAATCGTCCCGCCAAGCTTTGAGAGCTGCTGGGCACTTTGCATCGCCAGCACAATCCCTGTGAAAAATGTGACAAAAAAAACAATGACAACCGAGCGCGTGCCCATAAAAAC
Organism: Candidatus Omnitrophota bacterium; assembly: GCA_041907165.1. Taxonomy (GTDB): domain Bacteria; phylum Omnitrophota; class Gorgyraeia; order Zapsychrales; family JANLHA01; genus JADLGJ01. The sequence continues at coordinate 1,201 of JAYRHV010000173.1, forward strand.
CATTTGTTCAAAAACAGGCTGCCGCTTGACCGACTTGCCTTTTTTAAATCCAAAAAATATCCAATAAAAAGTTTGGGCAGAAAGAGAAAGAAAATCTTGCAGAATTTTTAGCCACCCTAAGATGCGCAAGCCGAGTATTTCAAGAAATTTAATCATAAGAACAAAATTGATTAATTACCGCTTTTTGCTAAGAGCTCTTTGATCACGCTTAAAAAATTTTCACGATCTAACGGTTTAGCGATATACGCATCCGCGCCGACTTCAAGGCCGATCTTGCGGTCCTCATCCTCTGAGCGCGAAGTTAATAAAACAATAGGGATTTTTTTGTATTTTTCCTGCGACTTTAAAAGACGGCAAATATTAAAACCGTTGATGACCGGCAGCATAACGTCTAAGACGATCAAATCGACCTTCTGTTTCATCGCCATTTCCAAACCAGCTGGAGCGTCGGTGGAACTGATAACTTGATAACCGCCCGCACTTAAGATAGCACTGGCAAGCTTAACGACGGTCAGGTCATCATCAATGACAAGAATATGTGCGTGAGCAGAACTACTCATAGTGACGATATTTTAAGCAGTAAAAATTCAGATGACAAGATAAAGTTAAAATTATTGTTCCTACCGTCCAGCGACCAGCGTCCAACGTCTAATCTAATATCCCAAATTGGACGCGAGCCATTTTTCAACTTCACTGACAGGCATATTTTTACGATGCGCGTAATCCTCAACCTGATCTTTGGCAATTTTTCCGACGTTAAAATACTTAGATTGCGGATGGGCAAAATACAAACCACAGATCGAGGAGGCCGGCCACATCGCAAAATTTTCGGTCAAAGTTATCCCGGTGTTCTTTTGGGCATCAAGTAATTTAAACAACTCTGGCTTTTCCGTATGGTCCGGCTGCGCGGGATAACCGGGCGCCGGACGGATGCCGAGATATTTGCCTTCAATCAACTCTTCATTGGTCAAATGCTCCTTTGCGGCATAGCCCCACAACTGTTTGCGGACCTTCTGATGCAACCATTCAGCCAGCGCCTCAGCCAAACGGTCCGCAATCGCTTTGGCCATAATGATTTCAAAATCATTATGCTCTTGTTCTGCGGCCGTGATGAGCTTCTCAATTCCTAAACCGGCTGTCAGCGCAAAAGCGCCTAAATAATCTTTGATACCACTCTCTTTGGGCGCAACAAAATCACTTAAGGCATAATACGGTTCTTCGTCGTGTTTCTCATTCTGTTGACGCAATGTACAAAACTTGGCCAAAACTTTCTGACGGCTTTCATCTGTATAAAGCTCAATGTCATCCCCGACGCTGTTGGCTGGATAAAAACCCACAACAGCATGGGCTGTTAGTGATTTTTGCGCAACAATTCTTTTTAAGAATTCCTGTGCATTCTCATAGACTTCTTGCGCTTGCTGTCCGACTTTAGGGTCTTTCAAAATATTGGGAAACTTGCCCTTTAATCCCCAAACAACAAAAAACGGCGACCAGTCGATATAATTGACCACATCGGCAATCGGGACATGATGAAAAACTTTCGTTTCTAAAAAAGAGGGTTGAGTGATCGCTGTACTTTTCCAATCGCTTTGCATCTTCGCCCGACGAGCTTCTTGTAAACTTAAAAACTTTTGTGCGCTTTGGCGGCTGGTATGCTGCAGTCTTAACAACTGATATTCATAATTGATCTTCGCCCCAAACTCTGGACGGTTTTCCTTATCCATCAGAGCTCGGCAAACACCGACACTGCGCGAAGCATCTTTGACATGGACGACAATCTTCTCATAGCAGGGGGCAATCTTAACAGCGGTATGGTTAGCTGAAGTCGTCGCCCCGCCTATCATAAGAGGCAAAACAAAACCCTGACGCTGCATTTCACGCGCCACGTTGACCATTTCCTCCAAGGAGGGTGTAATAAGCCCGCTTAAACCGATCATATCCGCATCGTGTTGACGGGCGGCATCAAGAATTTTTTGGCAGGGCACCATAACACCCAAATCAATAATCTTAAAATTATTGCAACCTAAAACAACACCAACGATATTCTTGCCGATATCATGCACATCGCCCTTGACGGTCGCCATCACAATCGTCCCCGCATTTTGGGCCTGTCCGCTGACCTTTTCTTTTTCAATAAAAGGGGTCAAATAGGCGACGGCTTTTTTCATCACCCGCGCGCTTTTAACGACCTGCGGCAAAAACATTTTGCCCTCGCCAAAAAGATCCCCAACAATGTTCATCCCCTCCATCAGCGGCCCTTCGATAATCTCAATGGGGCGTGAAAATTTTTGACGCGCCTCTTCGACATCTTGATCTATAAACTCAACAATTCCGCGCACCAAGGCATGCGCCAAGCGTTTTTCGACGCTAACATTGCGCCAAGATAAATCCTCAACAATTTGTTTACCTGCCCCTTTAAAGTTCTCTGCATAGGCTGTGAGTTTTTCGGTCGCGAGAGCTTCCCGATTTAAAATAACATCCTCGATGAGCCCTAAAAGTTCACTTGGGATTTCGTCATATACAGCAATCATCCCGGCGTTGACGATGCCCATATCCATGCCCGCTTTGACAGCGTGAAACAAAAACACGCTGTGCATCGCTTCCCGCAGGGCATCATTGCCGCGGAAAGAAAAAGAAACATTGCTTACCCCCCCGCTGACTTTAACCAACGGCATGAGTTTTTTTATCTGCCGCGTGGCTTCAAAAAAGTCTAACGCATAATTGTTATGCTCTTCAATGCCTGTGGCGATTGCAAAAATATTCGGGTCAAAAATAATGTCCTGCGGGGCAAAGCCAATTTCTTGCGTCAAAATTTTGTACGCACGCTGACAAATCTCCACACGGCGTTTGACCGTATCCGCTTGCCCCTGTTCATCAAAAGCCATAACGACCGCCGCCGCGCCATAACGGCGGACTTTCGCCGCCTGTTCTTTAAAAACC
>JAYRHV010000174.1:0-2975 GCA_041907165.1 Candidatus Omnitrophota bacterium
AAAATACAAACCTGCGTCCAGCCAATATTTTCCCTGTTCCCAAAGCTGCCAACGGTTTTCCCACTCGACGGCGGTAAATGCAAACTGATGTTCCTCTGCTTCTTTTTCTGTTTCACCATAAATTTCTGTAAACCAACGATTGGTAATCCCATAGCCTAAAGCATATTTATAAACTTGCTTGTTGTTGTTAGAATCGCGCTGGTCAAAATCAATGCCTCCGCGCGCCTCAAGCTCGACTTCATGGCCTTCGACAATCGGAGAATAGACCTTTTTTTCCGCAAGCGCTTCTGATAAATTTAAAAAAATAAAACCCATCCCAGCGACAATGACGAGCGCAACTTTAACGGCTGCATTGCAAATTTTCTTAAAGGGCAGATTATCATAAAACTTTAAAATAATCCCCATGCCGATAAGCGTCGCTACAAAACTAAGAATTTCGATGCCTGACGGCCGGTCAGAGTAGCCCATCAAAACGTGCATGGCTTTTCCTAAAAAACTGTTTTGTGAAACGATAAGAGAGCTGTCCCAGACTATCGGGATTATCACTGAAACTTTTCCAGCTGCGGCAAGATAACCAAAAGCCTGCGACACCATTCCCGCGACGAGAAAAATCAAAAGCCAGCTGGTCACTTGAAAAATCTTCTTTGTCGGAACTTTCATCAGGCCATAATACAAAACAATGCCCACGGCAATGCCGCCAGAGAGCCCTAAAATCCCGCCGAAAACAAGCTGATAAACTTTTTCGCCAGTGACAAAAGCGCTGTACGTAAACAGGACGATCTCCGCACCTTCACGCAAAACGGACAAAGCAATGACCGCCGCCAGCGTATAAATGGGCTTATTGCCCTTAATCACTTGCTGACCAATATGTTTAAAACTCGCCGATAATTGCCTTCCGTGACGATTCATCCACAACGTTGTCCATCCGATCAGGCCAGCCGCAATAAAAAGGATCGTCGCGTTGAGCATTTCTTGGCCCATGCCCTGCGCTACTTGCGAAATCGCATCCGCAAAAAACGCAATTAAAGCAGCGCCGGCAATCCCTAATAAAACGCCGATCACAACCCACTGTGTGCGTTTTTCTAAGCCTTTGGTTGCCGCCAGCAAAATACTCACGATCAAGGCTATTTCAAAAACCTCACGAAAAATAACCAGCGCGATAGAAAACATCGATTGTCTTCTCCCATCGATTAACGGACGTTTTATTGAACCCTAAAAAGCCCCACAGCGCTTAAGGGGTGAAATTCCCCAAAAAACTTATACACCCCAGCTTTGAGAGGGCCAATATAAAGAATAATTCTCCCTTTGCCTGCAATGACCTTTTCGCGGCGCAAATCATAACTTTCAAATTCTTCGGCTGTGGCATCATGATTCTCAACAATAATTTTGACTTTTTGATCACGGGCAATGAAAAGTTCTTGCGGCGAAAACTTATGCTCGGTGATTGTCAAAAGATACTCTTCTTGCGCAAATGCGTTTAGTCTAATATCCGCACTAAAAAAACCTAGCGTTAAAAAAAGTATTAAAAAATATCTCCTGCAATATCGCATCATTTTTTCCTTTTAAATAAGTCATTGCATGACGTATATGGTTTTCATAGAATAGCAAAACGGCCTTTTCTGTCAAGAAATAAATCAGAAACACTTCTTAACAAAAAAGGCCGAATAGCACAAGGAGTATCCTTTAAAGAATAATCCTTTTAAATTCTATCTAAGACAATTATACGTCTTCTGATAACTTATTTTGTCCAAAAACCTGTCAAGCCTCACCGAGAATTAACTTCTAAATTCCGCAAAAAGGTCCGTCGACAAATATCGCTCGCCGGTGCTGGGAATAATGACAACGATCATCTTGCCCTTGCTTTCGGGACGCTTGGCAACTTCCAAAGCCGCATAAACAGCCGCGCCCGAAGAAATCCCGCAAAGTATCCCCTCTTCGCGAATCAAGCGCCGCGCATGTGCAAAAGCTTGGTCATTGTCCACTTGAATAATCTCGTCGATTAACTTCGTGTCCAAGATGCTGGGCACAAACCCGGCGCCGATCCCTTGAATTTTGTGCGGTCCGGGCGCGCCGCCGGATAAAACCGGCGAGCCTTTTGGTTCAATCGCAATCGCCTTAAAAGAGGGTTTGCGTTCTTTGATGACACTGGCGACCCCCGTTAAAGTTCCGCCCGTACCAATGCCTGAGATAAGAATATCCACTTTCCCGTCAGTATCGTTCCATATTTCCTCGGCTGTGGTCTTGCGGTGAATTTCGGGATTAGCTGGATTATCAAACTGCTGAGGCATGAAATAATTAGGGTCTGAAGCAAGCAATTCTTTAGCTTTGGCAATGGCCCCACGCATGCCCTCTGGGCCGGGCGTTAAAACCAAGCTCGCACCCAAAGCACGCAACAGCGCACGGCGCTCTAAACTCATCGTCTCGGGCATAGTTAAAATCAATTTATACCCTTTGACCGCGGCGACAAACGCAAGGGCAATCCCTGTATTTCCCGAGGTCGGCTCAACGATAATCGTTTTTCCCTTGATCAACTTGCCTGCTTTTTCGGCCGCTTCAATCATCGCTAAGCCGATGCGGTCTTTGACGGAACTCAAAGGATTAAAAAACTCAAGCTTTAAAACAATTTCGGCATGTCCGCCTTCGTTTAATTTATTTAAACGGACCAGCGGTGTTTTGCCGATTAATTCTGTAATGTCATTTGCGATTTTCATCGTCGATTCTCCTTTTTATCGATGGTATGAATTAAATATCATATTCACTGTACGTAATGCTCTTAGGCGTTAAAAAAATCTCTTGTCCTTTGAGCAGTTTTAAACCTTTGTATTCTTCTTGTGTAATCTGTGCTTGCACAGACTGCCCATCAGAAGTCACCGCGTCAATCTTAACGGCGTATCCGGCCGGATTGATAAAAGAAATCACGGCCTTTAGCGAATCTGCCGATATAGCTTGTCGGGTAACGTCTAGTTCATGCGGGC
>JAYRHV010000175.1:0-4861 GCA_041907165.1 Candidatus Omnitrophota bacterium
AACCGGAGCGACCTTGCCCATTTTTTTGGCGATGCGGTTTATCTCTTCAAGTTCGGGAACAGACTCGACGTTGAAAAAAAGAATCCCTGCCTTAAGGGCAATTGCGATTTCATCTTCGGTTTTACCGACGGAAGCAAAAACAATTTTTTTAGGGTCTGCGCCTATTTTGCGGGCCTTGTGCAGTTCGCCTAAGGAAACGATGTCAAAGCCGGCACCGTAATTAGCCAAGGTCTTGAGGACGGCCAAATTGCCATTGGATTTCATCGCAAAGCAAACGGTCGGATTGACTTTCGCAAAAGCACGTTGGATCTTTGTCAAATGATCGACGAGCGTATTATGGCTGTAAAGATAAAACGGCGTCCCCACCGCTTTAGCAACGTCAGCGACTTTTACATTCTCGCAGTAGAGTTGGTTATTTTTGAATTTAAAGTCGTGCATGATACCTCGAGCCTTTTTAAAATTTTTACTTTAGAATTCCTTGCGAGAGGTTGAATACCGCAGACTAATGTCTGCGGTATAAAGTTATTAGCCCTCAGTTTAATTAGCGCAGTTCCGATTAACCTGTAGCCGGACGTTGAAAAACTTGCTCGCTTGGAATCAGAGCAAGTTTTTCTTCGAACGAAGCCCGCCATACGCAGGGGCGGGCGAGTGTTCGGGCGGAAGGTTAATCGGGACTACGCAATACATTTCTATTTTTTAACCGATTTCTTTGACTCAACCGAAGTCTTGGGATTGATAATGTGTTTCATGACTTTTGCGCTGAGTTTTGGATGAAACTTTTTTAATTGCCCATCATTCATGTTTTTAATTTCAACATTATTCGCTAATTTATGCTGTATCAAATGCCCGATAATTTTATGCGCGTCTTTGAAAGCGACACCATGTTGCACAAGATAGTCAGACATGTCCGTCGCGTAAAGCGATTCGTCTTCAAGTTGTTTGGCAATATTTTCTTTTTTAAATTTTATATTCTTAAACAGTTCCGTCAAAACAGCCAATTCTTTTTGAACAATTTCAAAAGAATCAAAAAGGGGTTCTTTGTCCAGTTGCATATCACGGTTATACGAAAGCGGCAGACCTTTCATCATGACTAAAACATTGACAAGATTGCCGTATAGACGGCCCGTGTATCCGCGAACCAATTCAAGCACGTCCGGGTTTTTCTTTTGTGGCATTAAAGAGCTGCCCGTACAAAAGGCATCGTCGATATCGATGAAATCAAATTCCTTCGTCGACCAAAGAACCATGTCTTCCGCCAGACGCGAGAGGTGCATCGCAATTGTCGCAAGAGTACTGAGCGTTTCAATAACAAAATCCCGATCGCTGACCGCATCCAAAGAATTTTTGGTTGGTTCAATATCTTTGAGTAATAATTTATTTTTTTTCTGGCTATAAAATGAGGCGGGGATAAAAGTACCCGCTAAAGCGCCGGCTCCTAAACTCAAATGAATATTTTGACCTGTGTTGGATAAACGGACATGATCGCGATTGAGCATTTCGACATAGGCGTTTAAATATTGGGCCAAACTTACCGGAATTGCGTGCTGTAAATGAGTAAAACCGGCAATAACAACCATTTTATTTTGTGCCGCAAGGTTCTCGAGAGCGATTGTTAAATCGTCGATATGCTTTTGTGTCAAAACAAGATTCTCTAAGGTATATGCCTTGACATCAAAAGCGACTTGATCGTTGCGTGAGCGGCAGGTGTGCAGTTTAAGGCCGGCCTTCCCTGCTTTTGTTTCAACGAGATGTTGAATATAGGAATGGATGTCTTCAAAAGACGGGTCAATTTTAAAAGTACCATTCTCAATTGATTTGAGGATGCCGTTTAAAGCGTTCTGGATTTTCTTATGCTCGGCATTAGTCAATAATTTTGCTTTTTTTAAAACATCGATGTGCGCCAGTGAACCGACAACATCGTATTTAGCCAGTTTTTGGTCAAAGTTAATTGAATTCGTAAACTCTTCAACGAGTTTATGAGTGCCTTTGCTAAATCGGCCGCCCCAGAGTTTTTTTGTCATAGTTCCTCGAGTACTTGCTCGGCAGGAGCCTCGCAAGTATTCTTGTTTCTTTTCTTGGTTTGCGTAAACTCTCACCTTCGGTTCGAGAGTTTACGCTTAAGGTAGAAACTTACGAATATGGCATAGCCCAAAGTTTAAGGAACCCTTCGGCCATTTTTTGATCAAAAGTATCTTCTTGGCCGTATGTGGCCAATTTTAATTTGTAACGCGAAAACTTTGACTTTCGTCCCACGACGATACAGTTGCCTTTATAAAGTTTTAGACGGACCGTTCCCGTAACATTTTTTTGTGTTTCAGTGATATACGCATCGAGCTGTTTTTTTAACGGCGTTTCCCACAGCCCGTTATAAATTAATTGCGCATATTTAGGTGAAATCAACTGTTTATAGTGTGCAGTCTCGCGGTCTAAAACCAGCGATTCAAGTTCCTGATGGGCCAGATAAAGAATAAGTCCGGCAGGATTCTCGTAAATTTCGCGAGACTTGATGCCGACTAAACGGTTTTCGATCGCATCAACACGGCCGACGCCATTGTTGCCGCCAACTTCATTGAGTTTTTTTATTAAATCGAGCGGTTGATAATTTTTTCCGTCGAGTAAAACAGGTGTCCCGTCCTTAAAATCAATTTCGATATATGTTGCTTTGTCCGGCGCTTTTTCTGGGCTGACTGTGTAGTGATAAATTTCTTCCGGAGGTTCTGCCCACGGATCTTCTAGAATTCCGCACTCGATACTGCGGCCGTAAAGATTGATGTCAATGCTATACGGGCTTTTTTTGGTGACGCTGACGGGGATTTTATGTTTTTTGGCGTAATCGATTTCTTCGTCTCGGGTTTTAAATTCCCAAACGCGCACTGGGGCTATGTGTTCAAGGCTTGGGTCCAAAAGACGGATGGTCGTTTCAAAACGGACTTGGTCATTGCCTTTGCCGGTGCAGCCGTGTGCGACAGCACTCGCTTTTTCTTTATGCGCGATTTCGACCTGATGTTTTGCAATTAATGGACGTGACAATGCCGTCGCTAAGAGATATTTATTTTCATAGATAGCGTTAGCGCGGATAGCCGGAAAAACATAGTCACTGACAAATTCCTTTTGTAAATTTAAAACATGCACTTTGCTGGCACCGGTTTTAAGCGCGCGTTCTTTGATTGCGTCAAAATCCTCACCTTGTCCGACGTCGGCAATCATCGCGATGACATCATAACCCTTCTCTTGCAGCCATTTGATTGCGCAGGATGTATCCAAGCCGCCCGAATAAGCTAAAACAACTTTTTTCATTTTTAAAATCCCTTTCCTAGCAGGTATAACAAAATTGCTTTTTGTACGTGCAGACGGTTTTCAGCTTGGTCAAAAATAACCGAATGCGGTCCGTCGATAATTTGTTCTGTGACTTCCTGTCCGCGATGGGCGGGTAAGCAGTGCATAAAAATAAAATTTTTATCTGCTTTCTCGACAATTTTACTGTTGATCTGATATTTTTCAAAAATTTTTAATCGTTTTTTAGCTTCTTGTTCCTGCCCCATGCTTACCCATGTGTCAGCATAAATGACTTGTGCGCCGCAGACGGCTTGCCGGGGATCCGTGGTCAGTGAAATTTTTGCGTTTGTTTCAATTGCTAATTCGTTGGCCGCATCGACAACAATATCCAGCGGTGCAAAGCCCTTGGGGTGGGCGACGGTCATATGAACACCTAATTTTGCACTGATAATCATAAGAGAGTGGCAAACATTGTTGCCGTCACCGACGTAAGCAAGTTTAATGCCTTTGAAATTCCCGAACTTTTCGTGGATAGTCAGCATATCCGCCATCGCCTGACAGGGATGCGAAAGATCAGTCAAGCCGTTTATCACGGGCACAGAAGCGAATTTTGCCAGCTCAACGACATCTTGGTGTGAAAATGTACGGGCAACGATACCGTCTAAATAACGTGAGAGGGTGTGTGCTACATCGGATGTTGTTTCTCGCTTACCTAGATTGATTTCTTCAGGCCCCAAATAAATGCAATTGCCGCCTAATTGGTGAATGCCCACTTCAAAAGAGACACGGGTGCGGTTTGAGGGTTTTTGAAAGATCAGGCCGATAGTTTTGCCTTTTAAATCGTCGGTGATACGGTTTTTAGATTTTTTAAGGCGTGCCGCAAGAGAGAGCAGTTGGGCAAGCTCTTTATTGGTATAACTTTTAAGACTGATAAAATCTTTTTTTATCATCGTATTGACCAGTTACTTGAAGGTGACGGTTTCAAAAGCTTTGTCTAAAATACGGATTGCTTTATCAATTTGTTTTTTATTGACGTTTAGAGCCGGCATGATCCGAAGGACTTTTCCTTGCGTACAATTGATGATAAGGCCGTTTTTAAGACATTCATCAACGATGGCTTTGCCCTCGAGCGAAAGCTCAACACCGAGCATCAATCCTAAACCACGGACTTTAAGAATGCAATTAAATTTTTCTTTTAATTGTGTCAGTTTCTCGAGGAGATAGACGCCCATCAGTTTGGTATTTTTGAGCATCCCCTCGCTTTGGATGGCTTTAAAAACGCCTAAGCTCGCTTTGCAAATAACAGCTCCTCCGCCAAAAGTCGAGGCGTGCATTCCGGGCTTTAAAATCGTTGTCAGTTTGTCTTGGACAACCAAAGCCCCGATCGGAAACCCGCCGCCTAAAGCTTTAGCTAAAGTCATTAAGTCCGGCACAACTCCGTAATGTTTAAACGCAAACATCTCCCCCGTACGACCCATGCCGGTTTGCACTTCATCGAAAATAAGAAGGATATCGCGCTCGTCGCAAATTTTGCGGATTTCCTTGATATATTCTTTGTCAGCGACATGGATACCACCCTCGCCTT
>JAYRHV010000176.1:0-6668 GCA_041907165.1 Candidatus Omnitrophota bacterium
GGTAAAAAATAAAACCTAAAAAATATAAAATGTCATAGAGTATAAACATAACCTAATTCTCCGGAGTAATACCAACATATCCCGCGCTCAAACAATGTCTCGCGCCAAGACTCAAGTTTGGAGCTGAATTATAAAAAATCGGCGCTCGCCAAACTCGCACGGGACATGTTGGTATTACTCCGTTGTCCCGAATTTGATTACGCATGGGGATGAGCCTTGTCATAAACACTTTTTAACCTCTCGGTCGTAAGATGCGTATAAATTTGTGTCGTCGATAAATTGACATGGCCTAAAAGCTCCTGCACCGAGCGTAAATCCGCGCCGCGATTTAAAAGATGGGTAGCAAACGAATGGCGGACAACGTGCGGTGAAACTTTCATCTTGACACTCGTTGTCAGCAAATGCTTATTGATAATATTGCGGATACTCCGATCGCTTAAGCGTGTCCCATTTTTATTGAGAAAAACCGCACGTTCACGACTGCCCTCTTTAAGCGGACGGGTTGCCAAATAATCGCTGATCTGTTTAAGCGCCAAGTCCCCGATGGGGACAATGCGTTCCTTTTTGCCCTTGCCCATCACTTTGACGACGTTGCCAATAAAATCGATATGTTCTACGTTTAATCCAACGAGCTCACTGACGCGAAGCCCGCTGCTGTAAAGCGTTTCAAATATCGCGCGGTCACGCTGGCCAGCGGCCTTTAAGATCTGGGGCGCATCGATTAATTGCGTCATCTCCAGCTCCGAGAGAAAATGCGGCAAAATTTTATCCAGCTTCGGCGTCATCAAAAGTACCGCGGGATTCTCTTTGATATGTCCTTCACGCACAAGAAATTTAAAAAGACTTCGTATCGACGAAAGTTTACGCGAGAGCGTGCGCGGCTTAAATTGATTTGACCGCAACTGCGCTAAAAACCGTCGGAAATCATTGTACTCGACTTTCTCGAGCGGTTTGTCTTCGATAAAATCAATAAACTCAAGCAGATCAAGTTTATAATTAAGGATCGTGTGCGGCGAGTAATTCTTTTCGATCTCAAGGAACGAAAGAAATTTTTCAACATAGCGATTCATGGAGGACTTTCGAAAAAGTATTATTCCGGTTTGTCCGGCGATTGGGTTTCGGGCAAAGCGTTGGCCGTAAAAGTACACGCCGGATATTTGCTGCACCCAAAAAACGCACGCCCGCTTTTTCCGCGGCGTTTAACAAGCTCCCCGAGGCAATTTACCTGCGGGCATTTAACACCGGTTGTAATCGGCTTGGCGAACTTGCATGTCGGAAAATTCGAACAGCTTAAAAATTTTCCACGCCGGCCCCATTTGACAACCATTTGCTGTCCACAGTCAGGACATTTTTCATCAATAAACTCGTGGGTCTTTTCAATAGTCGCCATCGCATGGTCAAGCTCTTTTTTAAACGGCCCGTAAAATTCCTTGAGAAGATTGGCGTACTTAAGCTCGCCTTCTTCAATCAAATCCAGCCGCTCTTCCATCCCTGCCGTAAACCCGATGTCCATGACCGTCGGGAAATATTCGACTAACAAATCACATATCCGCATGCCCAGTTCGGTGGCGCTAAAATAGCCGCGCTCACGCAAAACATAATTGCGGGCGACGATCGTCGAAATAATCGATGCATACGTACTGGGACGGCCAATGCCTTCTTCTTCCAGCGTTTTGACCAAGGTCGCTTCCGAAAAACGTGGCGGCGGTTTGGTGAAATGCTGGCTGGGCTTAATTTCGATGAGCTTAAGGATGTCTTCTTTTAAATATGGCGATAGATCCACCTTGCCTTCTTCCTCTTTTGCAGCCGAATCCAAAGTCAAGAAGCCATCAAAAATCAAGGTTGAACCCGACGCGGCAAAAAGAAAACGCCCCGCGGTAATCTCGACACGTTTATTGCGATAAATAGCTGGCATCATCTGGGAGCTGACAAAACGCCGCCAAATCAGCGCATAAAGTTTATACTGGTCTTCATCGAGATATTGCTCAATGTCTTTCGGTCTTTTTAAAACATCCGCCGGACGAATCGCTTCATGCGCTTCTTGCGCGGATTTTTTGGATTTATACCGGTTTGCCGTCTCAGGAAGATAGTTAGGCCCATATTCCTTTTTAATAAAATCCCGCACCAGCGCTAACGCTTCATTGGAAATATTGACCGAGTCGGTACGCATATAGGTAATTAACCCGACGGGGTCACCTTTACCTAACTCAATACCTTCATAAAGTTCCTGCGCGATTTTCATCGTGCGGTTGGCATTAAACCCAAGCTTGTTAAAAGCTTCTTGCTGCAATGTTGAAGTGATAAACGGCGCGGCAGGATTGCGTTTGACATCTTTTTCGATCACATCCGAAACGACAAACGTTTGCTTTTTAATTTCCTCAACAATGTTTTCGGACTCATTTTTTTCTTTAAGTTCAAACTTTTCATTACCGATCTTTTCTAAATTAGCGGTCAAAATATCCGAAAAACCTTCCTTTTGCAAATCCACCGCAATCAGCCAATATTCCTGCGGCACAAAGTTCTTTATCGCCCGTTCTCTGTCAACGATAAGCCGCAGGGCCACCGACTGCACCCGGCCGGCGCTTAAACGCGAGCCCACCTTTTTCCACAACAAAGGGCTGATCATATAACCGACAATACGGTCTAAGACGCGGCGCGCCATTTGCGACTGGATTTTTTTAGCATCAAATTCACGCGGGTGTTCAAAAGCTTTGAGCACCGCAGGCTTTGTTATTTCCTGAAAGGTCACCCGAAAAACTTTTTTGTCGTCGCCTAAGTATGGCAGGATGTTCCAACCGATCGCCTCACCTTCACGGTCAGGGTCGGTAGCAAAGTAAATTTCATCCTTGGTCTTGGCTTCTTTCTTAAGACTTGTTAACGTCTTTTGCTTGGCGCGCATCACGATCAACTGCGCTACAAAATCATGTTCGACATCAACGCCCAACTTAGACTTAGGCAAATCGATCAAATGCCCCATCGAGGAGAGCACTTTATACTTGGCGCCTAAAATCTTGTTGATCGTTTTAACTTTTGTAGGAGACTCGACAATAACTAAAGCTTTGGCCATGATTTTCCTTATATTTTAAAATAATTACGTCCGGACAAAATACTTGCCCGGCAGTTGTTTGACAAATTTTTTAAGTTCCAATTTTAATAAAATTCCACTGACCTTTCCATAAGATTGTCCGGATTTGTTGACAACGTCATCGATATAAACCGGTTCTTGACTTAAGAGGCCGACAACCGCAAGTTCACTTTCGTCAAAGCTCTGACTAACAAAATGGTCCGCTGGGCTTTCTGATCTTTTTTTCGAAGCGCCGAGATTGCGACGAATCTGAGGATCCAACTCTTGCACGATGTCTTCGAAGCATGTGACAAGTTTAGCGCCTTCTTTGATCAGTTGATTGACCCCTTGGCTTGTGGGAGAATCAATTTTTCCCGGCACGGCAAAAACATCGCGTCCTTGTTCGAGAGCAAAATGGCTGGTAATCAAAGCCCCGCTTTTAAGAGAAGCTTCAACAACCACAACAGCTAACGATAAACCGCTGATAATGCGATTGCGGGCAGGAAAATTAAAACTGATTGCCGGCATTGTCATGGGGAATTCACTGACAATCGCTCCCTTTTGTCCTATCTGCTCAAAAAGCTGTTTGTTTTCCTCTGGATAAATATGACTTAACCCACAGCCGACAACAGCAATTGTTTGTCCACCTGTACGCAACGCTCCCCGATGCGCTGCCGCATCAATGCCCCGCGCTAAACCCGAGACCACCGTAATCCCTAGTTCACAGAGTTGTGCCGAAAACTTTTCAGCTACATTTAATCCGTAGACTGAAGCATTGCGCGAACCGACAACTCCGACAGCAAGTCCATCATCTGCCGGCAAAGCCCCTTTGACATACAGGACAACCGGTGGGTCATGAATGCCCCGCAAAGAAACAGGATAATTTTCATCAAAGATCGTAACGACCTTGACGCCATTTTGTTGGAGTAGATTATATTCATTTTGCAAAAAATTGTCGCCATCGAATTCAAAAATCTTTTGAATCAAAGCGGAGGACAAAATCTCCGAGGACCGCAATGCTAAGGCGCTGGCTTTGAACACCGCCTGCGCTGAACCAAAATATTCAACCAACCGGCGGATGCGCACACTGCCAAACCCGGGCAATGCATTTAAAAGAATCATCGCCTGCTCTTGTGTCATACCTACTCGCCTTTGATAAAATTAAAAATCAGGTTGTGGAAACTTTTTTAAACAGCGTCAGGATATCCACGCAAAGCTGCTCGCCGGTCTTTCCGTCGGCATCAATGACATAGTCCGCTTTTTCATAAAACGGCCTGCGCGCCTGCAGAAGTTCCTTAATTTTGTTCTTTGGGTCCGGGGTATTTAAGAGGGGACGGTTCGTTTGGTCTTTGACGTTCTTATAAATTTCTTCGGGGCAGGCAGAAAGGTAAAACACAATGCCGTTCTTTTTTAAAAGCTCCAAATTCTGTGGATTTAAAGCCACCCCGCCGCCGCAGTCGATGATCACATTGTCTTTGTCAGCAATGGCCTTGACGATATGCGCTTCAACTTGGCGAAAATAACTTTCTCCAGAATCCTGAAAAATCTTTGCGATGCTTTTGCCTTCTTTGGCGACAATCATTTCATCTGTAGAGACTACAGGCCACTTAAGCTTAGCGGCGAGGTGTTTGGCGGCCAAAGATTTTCCGACACCCATAAAACCGATAAGGACGATGTTTTTTGACATGGGCTGATTGTAACATATCTGTCAATTTTGGAAAATCTAATTTTTGCGCGCGCTGGCCAAAAAAGGAAAATTCTCGGCGGTAACCGGAGCAATGTTGAGAATAACCGGGTAAAGACCTTCAATATTAATTTGGTCTAAATTCTGTTGAGACAAAGGCAGCGGCACACCACGATTATCGCGCTTAATCTGCAAATTCAAAAATGTCGGATTAAAATCAATACCGCCAACATCCGCGGCACTGGAGGCGACGGCAGACATTTCTCCTTGACTCTCTGCTGAACTTGCGACATCTAAATTAGCAGATGATCTGCGCTGGCCTTGAGAATTTTCGGCTAAAAGTGGCAATACTGTTTTAATAAAGTGGTTTTTGCGCTCCTGTTCCTTGCCAGCCTCGAAATAGTTCATCGACGCATACAGCCGATTTTTTATTGTAGGATTCACGTCCTTAAATCCTTCTGCGATAAGCGCAACCCTTGCAGTAAATTCATATTTTCTATACCGAGACACTGGAAAAAAAACACCACCAAATTCATCAAGGTCAAGCAAATCTGCCGACAGCAGTGCTTGAAAAAGTTTTGCCTGCTGTTTTACGGCTATTCTATCACTTTGGGCAATTCTCATAAGTTCCTGAATTCTTGTGACAGAAATATTGTCATTGCCAATCGGCAAACTTGTTAAATCTCCGTTAAAAATATACCTCGATTCCCTGAATGTCAAATCCGGGTTGTGACTGGGCCGAAGACTAAAAGATGTTTGATTCAAACTCCTGTTATAAGAGACTTCTATGAATCCATCTGCTTTTTTGAATTCCCGCACTCCAACAGAAGACAATGAGTGGCGAGTGATAAAACCCATAACTCCAGAAAAAACTTTAACGCTCAAAGAGCGTGGTAAATCCAATAATTTTCCGCGAAAAGAAGCTAACCGCGAAACGGATTTCTTAAAAAAACTCGGCTCTGGCAAAGCAAAAGATTCTTCTTCGACTAGCGGAACAACTTTTTCAATTTTTGGATTCAATTGTCGGGTTTGCTTATACTTCGCTAAGGCGAGAACATAATCGGCATTTAGAATATATCCTTTGAGTTGGAACTGATATCCGCTGCCCGTATTTTTCATCGTTTTGATCGCAGATAAAAAATCATTAAGATCGCTTGCCGTTTTGAAAGCATCCAACAGGCCCAACATCGGTTCCATATTACCGCGAACTAAATAAACGCTTCGGTCAAGTCCTCGGCGAATAATAAAAATACTTATATCAGTTTGAGGATTATACGAACTGATGATTGTCCCGCCGCCTATGACTTTTGAAATCGTTAATTGCGGATTTTCTGTCTCGACACCTAAAAGTTGAGCAGCGTTAATGATAAATTGAGGATTTTCTGCCAGTGCCTGCGAAAGAGCTTTATCTAATATCCTTTGTCGTTGGGCTGGAGTTGCTTTCGTCATCGCAAAATTAAGGTCAGAAACAGCCACGGGTCCAACCAAATATTCCATGAGGCCAAGAATATTGCTAATTTGTGGATTTCTATTAAAATCGATATCTTCATCAACCGCTAACATTGCTTTGGCTAAAACAGCGTTAAGAAGTCCCTGCTGCTGGGGAGTCATTTGCTCATATCCATTTAACGCGCTGTTTTTAATAAGCCACAGCGTAAAATCTTGCGCATCTTTGAAAGCAGAAAATAATAATGACGTATCCGTAAGCTTGCCGGGAATCGTAAGCTTAGACAATTGACTTTTTGAAGATTTAGAAATTACATACGTTTTTTTAGTTGCGGGATCGTAGGCGATAGTGACTTCTGCGTCCTCCCATGGCATTGTCATCTTATTCGGACTTAAAAGTGGATCAAAAGATTGCGTTTGCACCTCAGCAGAATTTTCAGCATAAACACCTCTGACTAATCTCAACGCGGAAGA
>JAYRHV010000177.1:0-4376 GCA_041907165.1 Candidatus Omnitrophota bacterium
ATAACGACTTCATGTGTGCCGTAATTATTAACAACATCATAAAGTCCGTGACCTTTGCGGTTAAACTTCTCGTGGTTGGTCAACAAAGGGGTGCCGCTTTCGACGACGCGCACCCGCCACGGCGCACTAGCAGAGGTTCGGACAGAATAAATTTCGCGCTCCTGATTGTCACAAAATGAGCACGGCCCTGAGTCAAAAGTATTTTTCTGAGAATCGATAAAGACACCCGGGCGTCTTGCCCTGTCGGTGGCAATGATAACCCAACGGCCAATCACAGGATCTTTACGTAGTTCTGGCATATAATCTAGACAAAACGATTAACCACAAAACAATTTTGATAATTAAGTTGAGCGATTATATCACAACCCTTAAGCCATGCAAATCATTCTCCACTTTCCTAGGCCGAGGCTAAGGCCTTTTCGATAGCGGCTAAAATTTTCTCAATTTCATAGGGTTTGGTAAAATACGCACTGACCCCTTCGACTTTAAACAAAGCATCCATGTCCGCATGGGCCGTTAACATGATAACCGGAATTTTGGCGTGCTCTTTATGAGTCCGCAACTCTTTGATAAAAGTATACCCATCGAGCTTGGGCATCTTAACATCCAAGATGATCAAATCCGGCTTGCCGTTTTGAACTTTGACAAGCCCTTCTTCTCCGTCTATAGCTTCTAAAACTTGGTAGTGATGATGCTCCAAACGTTGTTTGAGAATTGTCATCAAATCCACTTCATCTTCAACGATCAATATTTTTTTCACCGGCACCTCCCTGAAGTTATACAATTGCTCGATAAAAAATCAGACCCCCAACAAGTTGACAGCCAACCCGACTTTTTTCTTTAAAGCACTGCAATACAGCAGATCCGCCATCGCCAAATCCTGTATCGCAAGCCCCGTCGAGTCAAAAACGGTTATCTCTCCAGCAGAAGTCCGCCCCTTTTTGTTGCCGCAGACGATTTGGCCTAATTGCGCATAAATGTCTTTTGGGGTTAAAAGTCCTTTTAAAACCGGCACATTGATTTCCCCGCTGTGGCTAGCCTGACGATAATCATCGACGACAATTTTTGCATTTTTAAATATTGCCGGGTCGAGCTCTTGTTTGCCGGCCGCATCCGCGCCAATTGCGTTAATATGGACCCCGCTTTTAACCCACGGACTTTGGACAATCGGCTTTCGCGAGGGAGTCGTCGTCACAATGATATCCGCATCACTGATGCATTCTTCGACCGTCGAGCAAACGCTCATCTGCTCGCGTCCGGATTGCAGAAGCTTGACAAATTTTTGGGCGTCCGTTTTTTCTTTTCCCCAGACATTAACGTTTGTAATTTTAAAAATTTCGCGCAAGCCTAAAAGCTGAGTCCTAGCTTGCACCCCGCAACCGACTAAAGCAACTCTGCGGCTATTTTTTCTGGCAAGATATTTTGCGGCAACAGCCCCGGCTGCCCCGGTACGGATACTGGTCAATTCTGTAGCATCCATGATGCTCAGGGGAAATCCGCTCTTAGGATCATTTAATATGACAACCGCCATGACCGACGGCAAACGATAGCGTGAATTCTGGGCGTGGGAATTGACCCATTTGAGGCAACATTTGCCGATACCCTCGGCAAAAGCGGGCATCGCACGAAAATCTCCGCCAAACTGCGGCAAGTCCAAATAAATCTTTGGCGGCATTTGCGTATGCCCCAGCCCATGCTGCCTAAAAACTTTTTCAACCGCACGGATCGCAGACTTCATATCGAGAAGTTTTGTTACAGTTTTGCGATCCAAAATCAGCGTCGTCTGGGTTTTCATTGATTAATCCACGCGTTTGGTGATCTCAACTAAATGATAACCAAACTGGGTCTTGACGGGCCCGTGGACTTTGCCAACCTCCCCGCTAAAAACGACTTTGTCAAATTCCGGAACCATTTGCCCGGGGCCAAATTCCCCCAAAGCGCCGCCCTGTTTTCCCGACGGGCATTGCGAATGCGCTTTGGCAACTGCGGCAAAATCTTTGCCAGCTTCGATTTCACTCTTTAATTTAAGACACTGTGCTTGACTGGCGACAAGAATATGCCGCGCGCTGGCTCTGGCCATAATAATCTCCTTGAATTTTACTTTCTTTTTTTATTTTGTTTAGCTAACTTTGCCGCTTTGCGACGACGACGAAGACTTTCAGCCATGCGCTTTTTGGCCGCAATGCCTTCTTGCGTCGCAAAATACTCCTGCATGATAATTTTTTTACACGGACGGCAATGATGGGTCAACCCGTCGCGGCTTTTGGCATTTTTGACAAACTGATCGAGCGGTTTTCGATTACGACAACGTGAACACCTTTTAGTAGCCATTTCGCCTCCTTTGTCATTAAACAAGCATTAACTTTGGGGAATTTAAGACCTCATCAAAAATTTGGGCGATACCGCTCGGGTGCGCCATTAACAGCCTTTAAAAAAGCCGGAAAACTTCTCGAAGGGACCACCATTTCGGTCACCTTCTCATGGGTCAGATCTTCGAAGATCATCGTCATCCCCTTATGGCCATCATCGTCGACAAAATGCTTGATGTAAACGCTAAAGTGAGAGCCTAAATAATCCCACTCGATCAAATTATTAACTTGCGCCACAACAACTCTCCCTTAATCTCTGCTGCGCAGTTTGGAAAGCAAGCGCAAAATCTCAATATACAGCCAGATCAAAGTGACCATCAGGCTAAAGGCGCCATACCATTCCATATACTTTGGCGCACCCATTTGGGCTCCTTTTTCAATAAAATCAAAGTCGAGCACAAGGTTAAGCGCCGCGATGACAACAATAATCAGGCTAAAGCCAATGCCCAGCGGGCTGTTGCTGTTTATGATGGCGACGTTAACGTGAAAGAAGCTTAAAATCCAAGTGGCAAAATAAAACACCGCAATCCCGCCGGTGGCAGCAAAAATCCCTAAACGAAAATTGTCTGTGACCTTGACCAAACCGCTTTTGTACACGGCCAACAAAGCAAACATCGTGCCAAAGGTCAAAGCCACCGCCTGAACCACGATGCCCGGATAAGCTTTTTCAAACATCGAAGACAAACCGCCCAAAATCACGCCTTCAAGCAAAGCATATACCGGCGAGGTATACATCGCCCATTCTTTTTTGAAAGCCGTGACCATAGCGACGATAAATCCAACAATCGCCGCCGGCATAAAGAATATTGCCAATTTTGCCGGGTCGCTCCAGACCCACGAGGCGCTCAAAAGGATAAGCCCCAAAAGCAAAAATGCTTTATTGGTCGTCCCTTGTATTGTCATGGCATTGCTCTGGTCGTAAGCCGCGACGCTGTTAAACGTGTTGTCATTGAGAACCGGATTTCCTGTACGCATCATTTTACTTCTCCTTTTATTTTAATAATAAAGTTATGAGACTAAAAAATTCTAGGCCGCGGCTGTTGTCCATCTTGAGGGATATCGCCCAAGCTCTGGCTTGTTTGCCGAAACAAGATCGCCTCTTGGGATTTACCTAATTTTTCTAGACATTGCCCAGCAAAATAAGCGCTTAAGCTGTACCCTTTTTTAATATGGTCATTTAAGGACGAATTTTTTAATTGTACCTTATAGATAATATAAACGAAATTTTTAAATTTGCGTAAAAAAATAATATTGTCAGAAGCGGCTGTTGTCAAAGCTTTTTGAAAACCTTTAAACGCTTGCGCATAATCCCCTGCCTGAAAATCCAAGACAGCGAGATTGTATTGAAACGCAAAAAACCTTGGGTTCAAATCGACGGCTTGTTGATACGCTGCCTTGGCCTTATCTTTTTGCCCCAGATGAAAATAACAAAACCCTCTCATCGCTATAGCGTCGGCGGACAAGCCGTTGTTTTTAATCATATCTTCATAATAACCTAAATATTTTATCAGCTGCTCTTTTGGCACTTGTACGCTGGTATCTTCCAGCGCTAAAAGCTCCTCAAAAGAAAGCCGCTGGCGCAATTGGTCAAGCCTGACTTTTTTTTGTTCATGGACATCCAAAAACAAACTGCCCGTCAAGAAAAGCACAATAAACCCGATCAGGGAGTATTTAAAAAGATAGATTGGCGTAAGTTTATTTCTTCTCATCGGCAGATACCTTAGACTTTTTTTTCGTTCTTGAAAGTCTCAAAGAATAATTGAGCATCCACAAAAACAATCCGCTTGCGACGATAGTGACTAGAAGGCCCGCATCCCATAATGCGGGACGATATTCCAGTTCGATTTTATGCTCGCCTTTATCTAATGCAAACCCCATAAAAATATAATCCGCCGGAAAAATCCGCTGGGCGCGCTCATCGACTCTTAACTGCCAGCCGGCCTGATAGATCTGCGGCAAAAAGACAAAAACATCGTCTGCGGCGTTAACGTCAAAAGTTATGTGGTC
>JAYRHV010000178.1:0-2744 GCA_041907165.1 Candidatus Omnitrophota bacterium
CTTTCCGGCGGGATTAAGGCCAATCAGGAATTTTGTGCGGAATTTATTTACGCAAATTTGCAAAGTCAAAACAATATCATTCACACCGCGTATAAGAGCAAAGTTAAAAAACTCCTTTTTATCGCCAGCTCCTGTGTTTATCCGAAGAATTGCCCTCAGCCGATTAAAGAAGAATATTTTTTGACCGGCGCTCTGGAGGCGACGAGCCAGCCTTATGCGGTCGCTAAAATTGCCGGTGTTGAAATGTGCCGCGCGTATCGTCGGCAATATGGGTTTAACGCCATTGTCACGGTCCCGGCGACCCTTTACGGACCGGCCGCGGATACCGATGCCGAAAACAGCCATGTCTTGGGCGCGCTGATAGGAAAATTTTCGCAGGCCGCCTCTAAAAATGAAAAGTCCGTAACTCTTTGGGGAACGGGAAAACCTAAACGTGAATTTTTGTTTAGCGAAGATTTTGCCAGTGCGTGTGTTTTTTTGATGCAAAATTACGAGAGCCACGAGTTGATCAATGTCGGTTTCGGCGAAGATATTACGATAAAAGATTTGGCAAAAATGATTGCTTGTGCGCTTGAGTATGACGGAAAGATTATTTTTGATTCTTCCAAGCCCGACGGAGCGATGCGAAAATTATTAGACAGCAGTCGTATTGAGAAATTGGGTTGGAAACCGAAGGTGGGATTAAAAGAAGGGATTGCGCGTATTGTTTAATAGCTCGGGTGGCGCGTAGGGAGTCCTCTGCTCGCCCGCAACGTAGTGAGGACGAGTAGAGTCCGAAGCGACAGGACCCGAGCTTAAGATTAAGAAAGGAAACCGTTTTATGAAAATTTTGATCACCGGCGGCGCCGGGTACTTAGGTTCGGTGATGATTCCGCGATTTTTGAATGAGGGCCATGAGATTGTCGCGTTGGATAACTTTATGTATAACCAAACGTCTCTTTTGGATGTGTGTTATCATCCCAAATTGACAATTGTCCGAGGAGATACGCGCGACAAAAATTTGATGACCAAGCTACTCAAGGATGTCGACGCAATTTTCCCACTGGCCTGTTTGACAGGGGCGCCATTATGCGCCAAGGACCCGGTCGGCGCGCAGTCGATTTTGCTCGATGCGGTGACTATGATTTTGCAATTGCGCAGTAAACAGCAGAGGATCATTTTCCCGACGACCAACAGCGGTTATGGCATCGGTGAAAAGGGTAAGCATTGCACTGAAGAAACGCCGCTGAGGCCGATCTCGCTTTATGGAAAGCTTAAAGTCGAAGCTGAACAAGCGATCCTTAGCGCGGGAAACGGGATTACTTTGCGTTTGGCGACGGCTTTTGGCGTCTCGCCTCGTATGCGTTTGGATTTGCTCGTCAATGATTTTGTTTATCGCGCCGTCTATGACCGGTTTGTCGTTTTATTTGAAGCCCATTTTAATCGCAATTTTATTCATGTGCGCGACGTGGCCAAAGCGTTTAGCCACAGCCTTCAAAATTTTGACAAGATGAAAAATCAGGCTTACAACGTCGGACTAAGCGATGCGAATATCAGTAAGCTTGGGCTTTGCCAAGAAATCCAAAAACAGGTTAAAGATTTTTATTTTGTCGAGGCGACCATCGGCGAAGACCCGGACAAACGCGATTATATTGTCAGCAATGACAAGATTGAAAAAACCGGATTTAAACCCGAGGTATCATTAGCGGCGGGAATTACAGAGTTGGTTAAAGCGTATCAGATCATTAAAAGGAACCAATATGCCAACATTTAAACAGCTCGATATTCTTTTTGTCCAAGCGAATGCGTCGTATAAAGTTTATCAGGATTTAAGCACGGTGTATTCGGCCATTGAGCCGCCTATTTGGGCGGGGATGCTGACATCGCATTGTTTACAGGCTGGTTTTCGGGCGGCGATTTTGGACAGCGAAGCACTTTCGTTTTCGGATGCGGAATCAACACAATATATCGCAGACCTTAACCCCAAAGTCACGTGCTTTGTTGTTTACGGTCAGCAGCCCAGTGCCAGTTCGCAAAATATGGATGGCGCGATTGCCTTAGCGGACCTTGTGAAGAAACATGTTCCGGAGACAAAAATCCTCTTTGTCGGCGGACATATCGCCGCTTTGCCGCGGGATGTTCTAGAGCGGCACAGTTATATTGATTTTGTTTGCCAGAACGAAGGAGTCTATACGATTTCAAATTTGCTTCGCACAAACCTTAAGGACAATCTTGATAAAGTTTTAGGGTTAGGGTATCGGGCTGATGGCCAAATTGTTTTGAATCCGCCTTCCCCAATTGTCGCCAAAGAAGATTTGCCACGGGATCTTCCGGGTATTGCGTGGGACCGGCTGCCTTTAAGGCGTTACCGGACATCGTTATGGCATTCGTATTCGAATCATATCAAGCGCCAACCTTTTGCGGCGCTTTATACGAGTTTAGGGTGTCCGATGAAATGTTCTTTTTGTATGATTAATATCATCAATCGACAGGAGAATGAGTTTTCCGACGGCAGCGCTGTTTTTCGCTATTGGGATCCGGAATTTATTATTAAGCAGTTTGATTTTTTTGCCGATGAAGGAATTACCAATATCAAAATTGCTGACGAGCTTTTTGTCCTTAACGCGAATCATTTTATAAAGCTTTGCGAGTTGATCATCGAGCGCGGATATAAATTTAACATTTGGTGTTACTCGCGGGTCGATACGGTCAAGGAACAGTATTTGGACATTTTAAAAAAAGCCGGCGTCAATTGGCTGGCTTTA
>JAYRHV010000179.1:0-2389 GCA_041907165.1 Candidatus Omnitrophota bacterium
CGGCATAAGAGCGATCGCAAAACGGATGATCGCGTACACGCCCATTTTTTTTAGAACTCCGGCATGCAACATACTGACCGCCGTCGGCGCTTCTGCATACCCGACCGGCGCCCACGTATGAAAGGGCCAAAGGGTCAGTGTGATGCCAAACCCGACGACGATAAGAGGGAAAATCCAATTTTGTAATTCGAGGGGAATCGGATGGGTATTAAGATGTTGTTGGATTTGGACCAGATCAAAGGTCTGTAAACCGGTGGCAAAATATAAGGCCAACAAGCCGATCAAAGCCAAGGCCGCGCCGGCGACTAAATATAAAGTTAATTTCATTGCCGCATAATCTTTTCGCTCTGACCCCCAGATGCCGATCATCAAAAAAACGGGAATAGCGGCAATTTCATGAAAGAAATAGAAAAAGAAAATATCCAGCGAGAGAAAAGCGCCGTAGGTGCCGGTTATGGTGATAAGAAAGAGAATATAATATTCTTTAACGCGTTCTTGGATGCTTTGGCTGACTAAGACGGCCGCCAAAGACGCGATGCCTAAAAGAAGCACCAGAAGAGAATTGATCCCATCAACGCCTAGATGATACGAAATATCTAATGGGACAACCCAAGCGATTTTTTGGACAAATTGAAAACCGCCTGAGGCTGGATTATACGAAGAGAATAACCAGACAGACAAAAGCGTTGTCAAGAAGACCGTGATTTGGGCAATGCGCCGCAGTAAATCGGTTTTGTCCGACGGGGTGACAAGCAAAAGGGCCAATCCACACAAGGGCAACAATAAAAATAAAGAAAGATTAATAGGCATCATAAACTTTTGGCCAGTATCAAGTAAAGTAAAACGGTTCCCAGAACAAAAATGATTGTATAAAACTGCACCATTCCGGTTTGTAAATAGCGAAACGTTTTGCCGGCGGCATTGGCTGTACTCGTCAGGCCATGAACGCCTAAGCGGACAATAAACAATTTTTCAAAACCCGATAAGAGTCCGGCAAAGCTTTGTTGGACACGTTCGACATACCAACGATAAAGCGCATCGAAATAATATTTGTTTTTTAAAATGACATAAAAGAATCCCAGATTTTTTTCCAGAGGATCAACCGTTGGGCCTTTGCTGTAGATCAAAAACGAGGCGCCCAGTCCTAAGAGAGCCACAAAAGTTGAAATAAACGCAACGCTCATATTGAGCGGCGCATGCGGTGTTTGAGAGTCAAGAAAATGTGGAATGCCGATCAACCCGCCGACGACCGATAGAATTGCTAAAAAGATTAACGGATAAGTCATGACAGCTGGAGATTCGTGGGCGTGATCATCTTTTGACGGCTTGCCCCAGAACGCGGTCCAGAACAAACGGCCCATATAAAAAGCTGTTAAAGCGGATGTGAGTGTTGCCACGACATACAAAATACGATTATTTTCAAAGGCGAGTGTAAGAATTTCATCTTTGCTAAAAAATCCGCTTAACGGAAAAATCCCGCACAAGGCAAGTGTTCCGATCAGAAAAGTGACTCCCGTAGTCGGCATGCTTTTTAAGAGCCCACGCATTTTCCAAATATTTTGTTCATGATGAAGCCCATAAATCACACTGCCTGCGCCCAAGAACAGAAGCGCTTTAAAAAAAGCGTGTGTTGTCAAATGATACATGCCAACGATAGGGCCACTTAACCCTAAAGCCATGACCATAAGACCCAGCTGGCTAAGCGTCGAGTACGCCAAGATACGTTTGATATCGTTTTCGGCTAAGGCAAGCGTTGCGGCCATAAGGCTGGTTATCGCTCCGGTATAAGCGATGATTGTTAAAGCGTTTGTTAGCGGGGCAAAAATAAAAAATGTTCGTGCCAAAAGATAGACGCCGGCGGCGACCATCGTTGCCGCGTGAATAAGGGCGCTGACCGGTGTCGGGCCTTCCATTGCGTCGGCCAGCCACACGTGTAGAGGCACTTGCGCGGATTTTCCGATGACCCCGCAAAATAACAAAAGCGCTGCGATTGTTAACAAATGCGGATCCATTTGGGAAACGCCAGCCGCTAAATCGGTTAATTGAAAACTGCGGCCAGCTCCGATATTTGAAAGGCTCCACAACAAGACAATGCCGCACAAAAAACCAAAATCCGCAAATCGATTGACGAGAAAGGCTTTGACACCAGCATCGGCAGCCGACGGCTTGTGATACCAGAACCCGATAAGCAGATACGAACTAAGACCAACGAGTTCCCAAAAAATAAAAAGCTGGATCAAGTTATTGGCCAGAACAATGCCGATCATCGAAAAGGCAAATAAGCTTAAAAGGGCAAAAAAGCGCGGTAGACTGGGGTCTTGGTCCATGTAGCCTCTCGAATAAATAAAAATCGCACTGCCCACGCCGGTAACCACTAACAGCATCATGA
>JAYRHV010000180.1:0-3079 GCA_041907165.1 Candidatus Omnitrophota bacterium
ATCCCGCAGATGCTGGCCAAAATTCGAAAAGGGGCCCAAGTTGTTCAAGCGACCCGAACCAATGACTTAAACTCAACGAATGAAGTTTCCCTAAAATTTCGTATTTATCAGGCCGTTTATCGTTTTTTGATCAAAATTCTGTTAGGCCTAGAAATCACCGATTCAACCTACGGGTTTAAAATGTTTGACAGAGTATTTACCCAGTCCTTTGGCTTATCCCAAAACGGTTTTAGCATTTCTCCGGAAATAACCTTAAAAGCCTTGCTCGCCGGTGGGAAAGTCGAATACATTGCTTCCAAAGTTAAATCAAAGCCATTAAACAAAGATTTCAAGCTATATCGGGAAGGGATTTCGTATCTGTGGCTGCTTTTTCGCGGGGCTTTCCACAGAATCGGAATTCTTTGGTTTTAAGGGGTTTGCTTTATGAAAATATGCGTTATTGTTCCAATGTATAATGAAGAGAATATCGCTAAGGCAAGCGTCACGACGATCTTCTCTTACATAAAACAAATTCCCGACAATGTGACCTTGGTCGTCGTCAATGACGGTTCAAAAGATAAAACCGAAAGCATTCTTCAATCGTTGATCCCGCAATATTCTTCCAACGAGTTTAAGCTGATTTCCTATCCCGCAAATCGCGGCTATGGCGGGGCGCTCAAGGCCGGGATCAAATTTGCGGTCGACGAAAATTATGATTATGCGGTTTTTATGGATAGCGATTTGACCAATCATCCTAAGTATCTCAAAGACTTTTATGAAAAAATGCTGCAAGGCTACGATTACATCAAAGCCTCCCGCTACATCAAAGGCGGAGGGACTAAAAATGTTCCTTTTAAGAGAGTCATTATTTCGCGTCTGGGAAATATTTTTGCAAAATGTATTCTGCACTTGCCGCTGACCGACTTTACAAATGGCTTTCGCGCGGTGAAGGTGGGCATTCTAAAACAAATCGACCTGCAAGAAAACAGTTATCCTCTGATGGTCGAAGAATTAAAAAAAGCCAGCCGGCTGACAAAAAGTTTTTGCGAAATCCCTAATATTCTCGAGACCCGAACAACGGTTGCCGGAGAATCCAAATTCAGATACAATTTTTCTACCTTTTGGAAATATATAAAATACCTGTTTGTTTGAAAGGAGCTGTTGAGTGAAAATCATTGTTTTAGGGGCCACAGGCATGTTAGGCAGCATGGTGTATTCTGTCCTTAAAGAGGAAAAAAGCCTTAATGTCGTCGGGACAGCACGAAAAGAAATGCAATCCTTTATCCTTTGCGATGTCTATGACACACCCGAGCAATTAAAAAACAAACTTAAAGACTGTGATTATGTGATTAATTGCATCGGCATCACAAAACCCTATTGTCATGATGAGAACATGGCCGAAGTCAAAAACGCGATTATGGTCAATTCGCTTTTCCCGCATCGATTAAATGAAATCGCCCAGAGCAATCATTTTAAAGTGATTCAAATTGCCACCGATTGTGTTTACTCGGGGAAAGCAGGCCAATATAACGAAGATGCTTTGCCCGACGCGCTGGACGTTTATGGCAAGACCAAAAGCTTAGGGGAAGTCAAGTCCAACTCTTATTTAAACATCCGCTCGTCGATCATCGGCCCTGAGAAGTACACAAAAGTTTTTTTGCTCGAGTGGTTTTTAAAGCAACCGCCTAAAGCAAGTTTAAACGGTTTTTCGAATCATGTCTGGAATGGGGTCACGACCTTGCAATTTGCGCAGCTGTGTTTGGCGATCATTAAACAGAATAAATTCGAGGCCCTGCGAAGTGTTTGCGGTCTTCACCATTTTGTCCCTAATGAAATTGTCAGCAAATACCAGCTACTGTGTCTGTTAAATGACGTGTTTCAAAAAGGTTATACGATCAATGAGCAAAAAGCCGGCGACAGTGTTGTGGATCGGACGCTTTCGTCCAAATATAATTCTATTGCCAGCTTTTTTCCTAATTCCAGCATGCTCGCGGAAATAAAGCGGTTAAAATTGTACATGGATAAAGGCTGTATTTAATACTGTGTGATCGTAATTATTAAAATTGTGCACAGTATAATAGTGCACTTTTCTAAAGGTAGACCTCTGAAAATTAATTTGAAAGTGCACTAAAAATGGCTAAAAAAATTGCATTTATTCTCGGGATACGGCCAGATGTTATCCGCAGTTCAATCATCTTAGAAAAACTGCGGCAACAAAAAGATTTTGAATGCGTGTTTATCTGGTCCGGCCAGCATTATTCGGATAATCTTAAGGACATTTTTTTTAGGGATTTAAACGTCGCGCCCCCCGAAATCGAACTTAACGCGCAAGGAAACAACGATGGGGAAGTTGTCAGTTCTGTCATATCAAAACTTTATCCTGTTTTAGAAAAATTAAAGCCCCAAGCGGCGGTCTTTCTGGGGGACACCAACACTGTCTTAGGTTGTATCGCGGCTGCCCAACAAAACATTCCCATCGTTCACATTGAAGGCTGTATGCGTTCTTATGACTGGAGAATGCCTGAAGAAAAATACCGCGGCATTATCGACCATCTTGCGGATGTTATTTATGCCTATTTCCCTGAATATAAAACGCAAGGCATCGCTGAAGGTCTTAGCCCCAAGAGAATTGTCGTGACAACCAATATTATTGTCGATGTCATCAACAAATATTATTTTGATGTCAAAGACAAATTTGATCAGTTGGCCAATGATGCATTTTTTAAAAAACGCTCCATTGAAAAAGGCGAATATTACCTGATGACTTGCCATCGGCGGGAAAACGTTCATGTCAAAACATCATTCAAAAATATTTTAAAACTTACCGCCGCGACCAAGCGCAAAATTTATTTTCCGGCAAGCTACCGGACTCAGAAGCAATTGAAAGAATATGGTTTTAAACTCCCTCGCAATGTCATTCTTGTCGATCCGATCGGCTATACCGAAATGCTTATTCTTATGGTCAACTCTCGCGGGGTCATTACCGACTCCGGGACTGTTGTCGAAGAGACCTGTGTTTTGCAAGTGCCATCCGTTCAAATGCGTATGTCTACAGAACGTCCACAGGTCTATGATGCCGGTTCGAGCGTTAAATTCGATC
>JAYRHV010000181.1:0-3689 GCA_041907165.1 Candidatus Omnitrophota bacterium
CATATTCCCCGCCGGTTCTTCGACGGGAAGCCCCACACCGACCGCTGCCGCCTTCGGTTCTTCAATCAAATCAACGCTTCGCGCCCCGGCACGTTCCGCTGAATCGCGTACCGCGCGTTTTTCAACTTCGGTAATCCCCGAGGGAATCGCTATAACTAAAGCCGGACGAGGATGAAAAAATCCTCGGCCTTTGCTGTTATGGACTTTGTTAATAAAATGGCGCAACATTTTTTCAGTGATTTCAAAATCAGAAATAACACCATTGCGCATCGGTCGGATCGCGACAATATTGCCGGGCGTGCGGCCCAACATTTTTTTGGCGTCATCACCAAACCCGACGGGAATACCAGAGTCTTTTTCGATAGCGACAACAGAAGGCTCACAGAGAACAACTCCCTCTCCTTTGACATAAACAAGCGTGTTGCAAGTCCCAAGGTCAATACCCATATCATTAGAGAGCAAGCCCAAAACCCAATTGTAGAACTTTTTCCAAAGTTTCATTACTCGTGAAAGCATGCTTGCGTGTCCTTATGTTTTTTTCTCGTCGCCAAATTTTGCCTGTCGACAAGGGAATTGTTCTAACACTTTGTCGTTTAAACAGATAAAATCTTATCGGAAAAGAAAATGCCTGTCAATGACTTTAATCCCAAATTTTATGTTGCAAATCAAGAACGTAAAATGTAAAAATCCGGATTAAAATTATTATGCAACTTTAAACGGTGCTCCAAGCAATTTCATGTCCGCAATAAACTGCGGATAAGATTTTTGTATGCACTCTATGTCCTTGACCTTCACGCCGATTTTCAGGCCTAAAACTGCAAACGCCATGGCAAGCCGATGGTCATGATGGGGATCTAAAACAATATCCCCCCGCGCTTTGGTTAGAGGAAAAACTTTTAATTCATCCGCTTTTTCCTCAACGTGAGCCCCAACTTTAAGTAATTCTTGACGCAAGTCGCTTATCCGATCACTTTCTTTAGCACGAGCATGGGCAATGTGAGTTAAACGTACACCGCCTTTAGCGAAAAGGCCTAAGACCGCCATAATCGGGACCAAGTCAGGACAATCTTGCAAAGAAAACACTCCCCCTTTTAAAACAAATGGTCCCTTTATCTTTATCGCGTCCTTGGTGCGCGTCCATACAACACCCATTTTTTTCAAAAAATTTAAAATTCTTCCGTCCGCTTGAATAAAACTGTCATTAAAGCTCCCCTGAAAAACTGCATCCGAAGAAATCAACGCACAGGCGGCCATCAAAAATGCGGCTAAACCATAATCGGAAGGCACATAAAAATCTTTAAGACCCAAAAACTTCTGGTTTCCCTTAATAGAGTAATGCCGGCTAGAATTTCTTTTGATTTTAACTCCAGTTTGATTAAGTGTTGATATCGTCATGGCAATATAATCAGAGGAGACCAATTTTTTGCCAGTTAAATAAATTTCAGAATTTCCTTTTAGCTGCGGGGCTGTAATAAGCAAGCTCGAAATAAACTGGGAGCTTAAACTCCCGTCGATCTTAATCAGACCGGCGCGCAAATGACCGCCGCTTAAAGTGATCGGAACGCTTTGTTTAACGCCGCTGCCAGTAATTTGCACACCGCAAGAACGCAAGGCGCCAAGCAAATGCGCATTGGGTCGGCCGATCAATGTGCCTTCACCAAAAACTACAGCATTTTTAGTGCGCAAAGAAATCAAGGGAAGCAAGAATCGCAATACTGTTCCAGACTCGCGGACATTGATACGCGTAGATTTTAATATTTTAGAGTTAGCGCTGATCGTAAATTTTTCGCCGCGAAACGAGTGGATCTTTGCACCCAATATTTTGGCAACGGCAATGGCAACTTTTGCATCGTCGCAATCAGAAGGATACAGAATAGTTGATTGTCCGCCGCAAGCGGCAACAAGAAACGCACGTATCGAGTAGGATTTAGAAGCAGCAAGCCTAAGTAAACCAGAAAGGTGTTCTGCCCTCTGGACGGTAAGGATCATTTTTTAATAACGACCTGATCGTCTTTCTTGACACTTTGGCTTTTAAACGGAGCAACAAAGTCTGCCGCTGACATTTCCGCTAAAACACGAGAAACTTTCACGTCGCCTAAATATTCATCGCCGCGATAAACCGACAGCAAAGAACCCTTAGAGACTCCGTCTTTTTCGCCTAAGCTGACGATGACAAAATCCGTATCTGAGTCGACGCTGATGACTTTGCCTTTGCCCTTAGGGGTGGGGTTGACAACAATTTTTCCAAGTTCAACTCCCGGTTCGGCGGGTGTCGTTGCAACGCTAGGGGCTTGCGAAAGATCGCCGGCAGGAGTATTTTGCATTTGAGACTGCACTTGTGTCTTAGCCTCTTCTAGTTCCTTGTTGCGGGCCAACACTTTGTCCAACTCAGCCTTAATCGAATTATATTTATCCTGCGCCGCCTGCAAGTCTTGGTTTAAACGAGACCGGATATCTTCCTTGGCTTGGACTTCTTTTTGGAGATTTTCTTGCAAAGTTGTATTTTGTTTTTGGACTTCTTCTTTAGCATTTTTTTGTAAATCAACTTCTTGCTGTAAATTCTCGATCGTGGCTTCCGCGTCTTTTCTTTTACCGTCTAAAAGTACAATTTGGTCCTGCGCAGCCTTAAGGTCAGCATTTAATTTTGCCTCAACGGTTTGCAACTGCTCGATCTTGCTCTCAGCGACTTGATGTGCGTCTAATTCTTTCATGAAGAAAAAAACAGCAATTGCGGCCACTGAAAACATAAGCACAATAAAAACGATCAGGATAAAAGTCAATGCCTTACCGGATTTGCTTGATAAATTCATAAGATAAGCTCCTCGTTAATAGACTTAAACTAATGAAAAATTAATATAAAATTTATTATATGGAGAATGCAAGGCAAGTAAAGTGATTTCTTATAAAACAAACCATTTGCTTTTCATCTTTCCTCTCATTTGATTAAGCCTTACCATAATTCATCGTTGACGGCGAACTATCAAATATGCCAAGACTAGTTAAAAATTACAGGTCAGAAATTCCGTAGGAATGGGTGTTGAGAACTCGATAAAATCTTTTAAATGCGGATGATAAAATCCCAACGATTGCGCGTGCAGAGCTAACCGAAAAAACGATTTGGCTTCTCCGTATTTTTCGTCACCTAAAATCGGATGTCCCAAATGCGCCATGTGCACACGTAGCTGATGCGTGCGCCCGCTCTTTGGGAAAAGACTGACCAAGGTCGCCTTGTCGCCAAAACGCTTGATAACCCGATAGACCGTGACAGCAGACTTGCCCTTGTCCTCATCGACGACAGCTTTTTTATCCCGATGCACAGAGTGTCGGCCTAAGGCCGCGTCGATAATCCCTTCATCAAAAACAATGCTCCCGTGGACCAAAGCCAAATATTTTTTCTTTACCTGCCTTTGTTCAAAAGCTTTGGCCAACAGAACATGGGTGTAATTATCTTTGGCGACAACCAGAAGCCCTGAGGTCTCACGGTCTAACCGATGCACAATGCCCGGACGGATAAGAGCCGGGTCAAAATGCTCTTCTTCATCATCTGGCAGATTGACGTCCGATAAATTCTGGCAATGGTGCATAAGCGCATTGACCAGCGTCCCGCCGTAAGACCCATGGACCGGATGAACGAGCATGCCTATTGGCTTGTTAACGATAAGCAGCCACTTATCTTCATAAAAAATATC
>JAYRHV010000182.1:0-5479 GCA_041907165.1 Candidatus Omnitrophota bacterium
ACTTAAAGGGTTATAAACAATCTGCAAGCAGGCAAGGATGTCTTTTATATGGGCCGCTTCAATAAACTTTTGGCCGCCGTATTTAACAAAAGGGATTCCCGATGAGGCCAACTCAACTTCCAAATCATTCGAATGCCAGCCGGAGCGAAACAAAATCGCGATTTCGCCTAACGGCACGCCTTCACGGCGCAACTGAAGGATTTTTTTGACGATATAGCGCGACTGGCTGTTTTCATTATAAACATCGACGTACACCGGCAGCGTGTCTCCGCCGTTGCGAGTAAAAAGCGCTTTGTCGAATTTTTCCTCAGCGGCATTGATCACTTCATTGGTCAAATCCAGAATCGGCTGGGTCGAGCGATAATTTTCCTCGAGCGTAATAATTTTTGTCCCCAAAAAAATGCGCGGAAAATCAATGATGTTCTTAAAATGCGCCCCACGAAAAGAATAAATACTCTGGCTGTCATCGCCGACAACCATCACATTATTGTGCGCGACGGCCAAAAGCCGCACAATCTGCGCCTGCATTTTGTTGGTGTCCTGATATTCATCGACCATGATGTACTGATAATATTGGGAAAGATGTTCTCGAATCGCCTGTTGGTCCTCCAGCAGCTTCTTTAAATAAACCAAAAGGTCATCGTAATCCAAGAGAGCCAAACTGTGTTTGTAGCGGATATACTCCTGCGCGATATGTTCGATCACCGCCGACCACTCGCCAAACTGCGGATATTCTTCGCAAACAACCTCATCGATTGAAAGACCTTTATTGATACTTTTGGAAATAATCGAAAGCAGTGTATTTTTCTTTGGGAAGCGTTTGTCGAGTTTTCCGCCGATTTGGTTGCGGACCAAATTGACCGCACTCTCGGCATCGTCTTGGTCAAGGATCGAAAAAAACCTCGGCAAATTGACATGCTCGGGATAGCGTCTAAGAATAGAATTCGCAAAAGAATGGAACGTCCCGCCCGAGACCTGCTGACAGCGCTCATCCAAAAGGCTCGCGGCGCGTTTGAGCATTTCCCGTGAAGCCCGGCGCGTAAACGTTAACAGCAAAATCCGCTCGGGCGCAACACCCTGCTCAACCAAATGCGCGGTCCTAAAAACCAATACCCGTGTCTTGCCGCTTCCCGCGCCAGCAATGACCAAGTACGGCCCATCGGTCGACAGTACAGCCTTAAGCTGAGCGGGATTTAGTTCTTTTGAATAATCAATAGTCTCAGGCATAGATAGCTTTATTATGTTAACTATTAAATAAAACCCGAAGAAACCATTATCAGAAGAAGAACGAACGCCCCAACGATGACTGAAACAATAATCAACAGAATAATCCAATCCATCGGATCTTCCGGAAACAATTGCTCTTTAATAAATTGGCCAAAGCGTGCGATAGCAAACTCCTTTTACCGGACATGCTGCTTGACCTTTTCGATTAGATCAGGTCCGCTAATCGGTTTTATAAGATAGTCTTTAACTCCATTAAATTTAAAAATAGGCCGCACATCCGCCTGCGCGGTCAAAACAATCACAGGGGTATTCTTATGAGCTTCAAATTTTTGGATCTCCAGCATAAACGTATAACCGTTCATGCTTGGCATATTTACGTCTAAAACAATCAAATCCGGATTGACTGTTGATAGAATCGCCAAACCTTCGTCCCCGTCAAAAGCGATTTCAACATGAAACCCTTCCTTTGCTAAATTGAGTTTGACAATTTTTGCATTGATATGGTCATCATCAATCACAAGGATTTTCTTTTTCATATTTTATCCTTTTCGATTAAGTTTGACACGCCCGTCGGCATGATTGACCAGTGCCATCTTAACAACTCGCCGGATCAAATGGTTATAATCGATCCCTTCTTTGAGTGCTGCCTGCGCCATTTCATCAATCTTGGCAATGCACGGATTAGCATTAGGTTCAATAAAATAAATCTTGTGGTCCGCTGTCACCCGAATATCAAAACGGACATAACTGTTCATGTTCAGTGCTCTATAGGCGCGTTTGCAGGCATCGACTAAGTCTTCGGCTACACCGTCGGCTAACTTACCGGCCGCGACACTTTTAATCCCCCAACGATCACGGTACTTATCATCCCACTTGGCCTTATAGGTGGCAATACGCGGTTCATCGTCGGGCAATTCGCCGAATTTTAATTCACGAGGCGGCAAGACTTTAAGTTGCTTGCTTCCCATGACAGTCACATACAATTCGCGGCCCTCGATATATTCTTCGGCAATCGCGTCCATATTCATATTTTCATGAATAAACTTAATCCGCTGCGCAAAAGTCTCATCATTATCCACGACCGAGGCCTGCGAAATCCCCCGAGATGCTTCTTCACATAACGGTTTAATGACCGCCGGCAGCTTGACGGTTTTAGGCCGCCAGACTTTTTGGCCGCGATAAAATGTATGGAACCGCGCTACCTTTAGACGGTGAAACCGTAAAATCTTTTTGCTCAAGGCTTTGTTATTACAAATCAAAAGCGCATCCGCACTGGCCCCGGTGTAGGGGATATCCAAAAGTTCGAGAAGTGCGGCAATATTTTTTTCAAGAGTCGTCTTGTCATTATAAACCTCGACGAGATTAAAGACCACATCCGGTTTAAATTCTTTGATCTCTTCAAGAAGGACAGCAATATCGTTAAAGATGCCTAAGCGTCTGACCTCATAACCGTTTGCCAAAAGAGCCTCGTAAACATCGCGCTCGGTGTACATGTTGTTTTCATCGGCAAATTCTTCCTTAAAGTCATACCCCCGCGCCGTCGGATAAGGGGCATGAAAAAGCTCGAGAACTTTTAATTTTTTGTTCATCGTTTTTTCTTCCCTTCATCGCCCCGGTACCAGCCGGTATAGATATAATTCATCACCAAGGTCGTAATATAAACTGCCACGTTGGCCAAAACAAGCGGATGTTCTTTGGACGCAAAAAGCTTTAGCTGACGAGAGCGATCTGTGACCGCTTTAAAAAGTTTGCTGACAACATACTTTCGTTCGGAGGTCCAGCGGACAATATCCGCAATGATTTGGTTTTCATAGCGCTTTAAAAAAACAGCGGCCGCCAAAGCATTTTGCTCACTGGGGCTTGTGCTAAAGATCTTTTTTAGATTTCCGTCATGAAAATCTGGAAATTCTTCGGCCCAAAACTCGCGTTTCTTTTTGTAAAAATTAGCAAGCGTAGTTTTTATGTTTTTCACATGCCAGTGCTTAACAGCCTTTAACGCCGATGGTTCTTGTCCTGCGATAGAACTCATCAAGTCGGAAACATACAACAACTTCTTTAAAGCCGGCCAACCTTGATAGGTCTTTTGCCAATCTGAGGACGGTGTTAGCCAGACGGCAAAAGTTTCCACAAAATCCTCGTCAGGATGAAATTGCGCATAAAATCCTTCCAGATGCCGCACATAATTTCGGCTGTAGGGCCTAAAACGAAACGTGTCCCCGTATTCCTTAGACGACGGGCCAAAAATCTGCTGCCAGCGCTTTTTTTTGTGCAAATGATAAGCGTAGCTAATCGCATGACCGCACTCATGGCGCAAAAGCTTCATGCACGCCTCGCGCGTCTCGCCTTCGGCTTCGAGCATCATTTTCTTTTCTAAACGAGTCAGCGTCGGATGTGCTAAATAAAAAGGGATACCGATAACCGGCTCGCCTAACGGCGTTAGCCACTCATCGGCCAGATAACAAACAGGGCGGAATTTCAAACCCTTCGCTTGAAGCTCTCTATAAAGCTGTTCAATACACTCGGCAAGCCATGTCCCTTCGATGGCCAGCGGCAAATCACAAATCCGCAAAGCTAAAAGCTGTTGTTCATCTAGGCTGGAGAGATCAATTTTACTCAACTTCATCCTCGAGTTTTTTCATAAGCCCATTGACTTCTTCAACAAGCGAAGCGGGCGCCAATTTTAGAGCTTCCATGTCTTTTTGAAAAGAACGCAGCGCATTTAAAAGTTTTTTGACCGCGGCGGTGTTACGTTTTTCTCGTTCTTCATCGGGGTCAACTTTCTTGCGCTCTTTCATCAGGCTCACGAGATCTTTACGGACCGCTGAAGCTTCTTGTCCTTTTTCAAAAACTGCTTCTTTTAATTGTGCATAATCATTTTTATTAAGTTCTTTTCGTGCCCGGGCCAAACGCAAGACATTTAACGCATCACAGTCAGGCACCTGCGAGGGGTCACGTTCATCACGAAATTCTTGCTTTAAATATTCCGGTTCATCCTGCTCGAGGAAAAAATACGTTTTTAAAAGCTTGGTGGCTGTCTCCTTGTTAACCCCCAACTCACTCTGCGTATAATGCTCAAACTTTTCAAAACCCCACGCCGTAAAAAGTTTATCTTTATAAACCGGATACAAATTCTGCCCTAAACGCAGCCATGCGGTTTTAAAATCCTTGGAATATTGTATCAACTGATCACGAATAAGATCCGCGGTGATACTGCTTTTTAATTTTTTTTGTTTTTGTTTTTCCTCATAAAGCTCTGTGTCGGTCATCACCATATCTTTTTCCTTTCCGATATAAACACACTGTAACCCCCAATGCAATGAATTTGCGAAACAAGAAGAATATATTTTACCATTGCTTTACAAAATTCTACATATCTTTGACATGAACCTTTGCCAAAATCTCTTTTAATTGACTGCGATCCAATTGCCCGGGCAAAAAATTTAGCGTGTTTGCCGTCCCTGCGCTAACAGCAAACTTAAGAGCATCGCGAAAATTATTTTTTTCTGTTAAAGCATAAATAAATCCAGCGACAAGGGCATCTCCGGACCCTAAAGAACTGATCACTTTAACTTTAGGCACCTTGGCCAAAAAAAATTCTTTACCATCCGTCCCAACTGCGCCTTGGGCCCCCAAAGAAATAATCACATTCCCAGCACCCAGAGAAAGAAATTTCTTTAAAGCATTTTTTAACTGTTTTTGATTTTGCAATCTTTGCTTTAAAATAAATTCAACCTCTTGTCGGTTGGGCTTAACCAAAAACGGTTTGGCCTCAAGCGCCGAAAGTAGATCTTGACCGTTTGCATCGACCACCACTTTCGCGCCTGCCGCAGACCCATTCTTTGCCAATTGACCGTAAAATCCCGACGGGCTCCCCGGGATCCTGCGCCCGCTTAAGACAATCCATTGGCTTTGTTTTGCAAGGCGGTCAAATTTATGGCGAAAACTCGCCAAATCTTTTTTGTCGATCACAGGCCCCGGCTCAAGGATACGGGTCACTCTTGCATTGTGCTTGTTGAAAATCGTCAAATTAACGCGCGTCTGTGCTTGGATAAAAACAAAATTGTGTTCAATGCCCTCCAGCAATAAGTCCCGCAAAAGATTTTGCCCGTTAGCCCCGCCAGCAAAACCACTGGCAACGGATTTAAGGCCTAAACATTTTAACGCCCGCGAAACATTGATTGCTTTTCCTCCGGCGCTGTGCACAACATCGCTGATCTGATTATCTTTGTTGGCACAAAACAAAGGGCTCACC
>JAYRHV010000183.1:0-2067 GCA_041907165.1 Candidatus Omnitrophota bacterium
CAATACGACACGGTCATCGGCGACCGAGGGTTCCGGCTTTCCGGAGGGGAAAAACAGCGCATCGCCATCGCCCGCGCGATTCTACGAAACCCGCCGATCCTCATTCTCGACGAAGCCACTTCTCAGCTGGATTCGGAATCGGAGAAATTCGTGCAGGAAGCTCTGGATAAACTTATGGTGGGGCGCACCGTCATTGCCATCGCGCACCGTTTGTCGACGGTCAAGAAAGCCGACAAAATCGTGGTATTGGACAAAGGGTTGATTGTCGGCATGGGCCGGCATGAGGAGCTTTTGGCCGACGGCGGGTTATACAAACGGCTTTACGAAACCCAGTTCCAATAATTAATTTTTTTAGCAAAGCGCGTATACACGCGAT
This sequence comes from Candidatus Omnitrophota bacterium, assembly GCA_041907165.1. Classification (GTDB taxonomy): domain Bacteria; phylum Omnitrophota; class Gorgyraeia; order Zapsychrales; family JANLHA01; genus JADLGJ01. The sequence continues at coordinate 377 of JAYRHV010000183.1, forward strand.
GGGCATGTTTATATTTATGTTTCTTAAGCCTTACGCCGTTAATGTCATCCCCGATCTCCATGTCATTCCCGCTTTCGCGGGTTAAAATGATAGTTGTGTCCTCCTGAATCCAAGAGTATCTTGGATTTAGGGAAACAAAAAAAAAGGAGGACACAAATGATTACAATAGGTGTTGACTTTCACAAACGCACATCAACTTTTCAAGTTTTAAATGAACAAGGTAAAGCTGTTAAACGGTGTAAACTGGAAAATAATACCCAAAATCTTAGAAAATTTATAGAATCAATCGCTGGCCCCAAATGTTTGGCGATGGAAGCGACCCGTAGCTGGGGATTATTATACGAAACAACCAGCGACCTTGTCGATAATTTTTGTTTAGGACACCCCAAGAAAATGGTTGCTTTAACAACTGCTGAAATAAAAAATGATAACAATGATGCCATGATGATCGCTCAATTAGCCCACATGGGACTTTTGCCCAAAGCTCATATCAGTTCATTGCCGATCAGAGAATTAAGAAGTTCTCTTCGTCTGAGAGGATTTTTAGTTAACCAGCGTCGCGGAATCCGCAATCAGATTCAAGGATTGATTGACCGCAACGTTTGGCCAACGGATCGACCGGCCTCGTTTAAAAGTCCTTTTTGCAAAAAAGGTTTGTTATGGTTATCAAGTTTAAAACTATCTGAAAAAGAACGCTTCGTCCTTAACGAATCATTGAGTATTTTCAGAGAACTTAATGATAATATTGATGCCATTGACGAATTCTTGCAAACGCAATCCACGGATTTGCCGGGCCTAAAATATCTGCGTTCAGTGCCTGGATTTAAGTCCGGGGGTATTAATGCTTATCGCGCGTTGATCGAAATCAGTGATATCGCTCGCTTCCATAATTCCCGAGGTTTATTATTCTATTGTGGTTTAATTCCCCGGGAGCATTCATCCGGCGACAAGCAACGCAAAGGCCGGTTAGTTAAGAATGCCAACTTAAATTTGAGAACCGTTTTGATTGAATCAACCTTTGCCGCCATTCGTCAGGATAAAGTCCTAAAATTATTTTATAAAACGGCCAAAGAGAGAAGTGGTTCTGGCGCAGCCGTCATCGCAACCGCTAGAAAATTAGCTTGCGCAATTTATTATGTTCTCAAAGAACAAAAGCCGTATGATTCAAACTTTTTAGTTCCGTCAGCGACCGCCTGTCATTCTTCTTCGTCCCGATAAAACGGGAACGTACCCCTTCGGGTTTTGCGGCGCTTGACGGTGAATTTTAAATTAGCGATCGTTACTTGATACGCTCAATAGTGGAATCACCGCAAGTATTCTTTAAAATTGTTTCAATGAACAAGATAAAAATGTTTATTAATGTAAATAAGCAAAACTTTATTTTTTAATTCCACTTGACACAACTATTCATAGTGGAATGACAAAATTTAGAAATATGCGCAAATTATTATTCTCAATTTTCTTTTTGCTATGCGCCGCCCTCCCGGCCTTTGCCAACAACCTCACCATTTCCAACGTTTCTCTCGAGGATCGCAATCAGACCAACAAAACGGTCGTGGTGCAGTTTAACATTTCCTGGGACCATAGCTGGCGAAAGGGGGACGGCCGGCGCGATGCGGTATGGGTCTTTGTCAAATTGTTGCAGAATGCAACTAATCCCTGGCTGCACGGCAAAATGTACACCGCCGGCA
>JAYRHV010000184.1:0-4689 GCA_041907165.1 Candidatus Omnitrophota bacterium
AAAAATTTTTGGCAGGATTTCGGCAGGGATGCCGCATCCGGTATCAATGACTTCAATGACAGCCTGTGATTTTGTGTTTGATGTGCCAAATTTTTCGGATAACGAGGTTTTAACGCTGACTTTGCCGCCTCTTTGCGTTGAGTCGACAGCATTAATCAGCAGATTGAAAAGTACCTGTTCTAAGAGAATACGGTCTCCAGAAACAACGATATTTTTATCCGCGTATTCATGGACCAGCTCAACGCCTTTAAATTTGCTGTTGTTGTGGATCAACAGGAAAGTCCCCTCGACGAGGTCGAAAAGTTTGACAGGTTCAATCTTCAGCTCGGAGGAGCGCGCAAATCGCAGAAGTTCAATGATTACATTATTGGCCCGCTCGGCGGCGCGTTTGATCATTTGGATAAAGCTTTTGCTTTGGTCGTCGAGCTTATCTGAAATCGCTTCAAATTCTTCAATGCTCAAGCTGATAATTGCCAGTGGATTTTTGATCTCATGGGCAATCCCTGATGATAAAATACCAACAGCGGCCAATTTTTCACTTTGGATCAATTGATTTTGTGCTTCTTGCAATTGTTTGTTTTTGTTGTCCATTTCTTGCAAAGTCCGCTCGAGCTTACGTGTGTTGGCCGCTAATTCGATATTGGCTTGTTCGAGATTTTGTTCAAGTCGTTTGCGCTCGGTGATATCGCGTTTGATGGCGATAAAATGGTCAATTTGTCCACTGCGGTTTCGCACGGGGGTTATAGTCATCTCCTCAGTATAAAGCTGGTCATCTTTGCGGCGATTGACAATTTCGCCGTGCCAAATATTTCCTGCCAAAATCGTGTTCCACAAATCTGCATAAAAGTGTTCGTGGTGTAAACCGGACTTGAGAATTTTGGGGTTTTTCCCGGCGGCTTCTTGAAGACTATACCCGCTGATTTTTGTGAACGCTGGATTGGCCCAAATAATTGTCCCTTGTTTATCTGTGATGACAATGACATTAGCCGCGGCTTCTAGTGCAGTGCTTTGCAGATGCAGTTGGGCTTCAAAGGCCTGTTTTTCCGTGATGTCTTCGCCTGAGCTGAGTGTGCCAATGATTTTGTCTGCATCCATAATTAAGGCGTTTTTCCAAGAAATCATTCTCCGGGCACCGCTTTTGGTGACAATCATGTTTTCGTGATTAACAGGCAGTTCATTTTTTTTAGCGATAATATTGTCAAAGAGAGATTGCATTTTTGTGGAGTCTTCGAAAGGGGTGAATTTGCTAAACCAATTTTCGCCAATGACTTCGCTTTCTTCGCAGCCTAAAATTTCGCACCCTTTTTTATTGATCATGGTCACTTGGCCCGTTTTATCTAAGGTCAATATCATGACCCCGGCGATATTCAGATAATTTTGGGCTTTGTTCATTGCTTGGCGTAATGTTTCTTCCGTCTTTTTGCGTTCGCTGATATCACGCATAATGACATGGATTATTGTTTTGCCTTGTGTATCTTTGGTGCGGCGAGCGTGCGCTTCGGTTACAAAAGGGACACCGTTTTTGTGCAGCATCGTTAATTCGAAAGGAGGGCGTTTGGATCCCCCGACAATTTTTAAAAATTCCCGTGAGGCTATTGCGATAGATTGGCCTGTTAAAATATTGACTTTTAAAAAATGGCGTCCGACAATTTCATCGGGGTGATAACCGGATATCGTTTTAACGGCCGCATTAGCTGAAAGAATTATTCCTAATTCGTTAAGGATGACAACCGGGTCCGCACCCGATGCGAGCAAATCAAAATATTCCTGTTGAGTAGTCAAAAGAGTTTGTTCGCTTTGTTGTTGGGCCCTTTTTGTGCTAAGAATAATAAGCGACATGATCAAAAGAAAAACCAAGGAAATTAAATACTGATCTTTTTCAAGCTCAATTGAATTTTGGGCAGGGATGATGGCAAAAAATATGAAGGTGTAGCAGCAGATAGCGAATAAAACAAGCAGTGCGCTGGCCCATGGGTGTTGTTGGCGATGTTTCTTTGAGAGCGGTTTGGGCGTTGACATAAGAATTTTTTTATATCAGCCGCCGACTTAAAAGTCAACGGCAAATAAAGAATTAACAGTTTTTTGAAATTTGTTATAAAATAAAAGCGCATTCGAATGGATTGTGCTATAAGTGCAAATAATATAGGAGAGGGCTTATGGATCAAAATAAAATACATCAATCTTCGCTTAAAGTTGACCAATCGCTTTTGGCCGCGGCGGTGCATTTTTCGCAAGATGCAATTGTGATTACGAATGCGGATGTCGTTGGGACTGGCCCGCGAATTGTTTATGTTAATCCCGCTTTTACCCGCATGAGCGGTTACACTTTAGAAGAAGCCGTCGGGCAAACGCCTAAGATATTGCAAGGGCCTAAAACGGACAAAAGTGTTTTAGCTGATTTACGACTCAAGCTCGAAAAAGGAGAAGTTTTCAGTGGCTGTGCTGTCAATTACCGCAAAGATGGCAGCGAATTTATCAATGAATGGCATATTGAGCCGATTAAAGATGCCGACGGGAAAATAACGCATTTTTTGTCTATTCAGCGCGACATTACGGAACGTAAAAAATTAGAAGATAAGCTTGTCGAACAAAAAAATATTTTAGAACAAAAGAATGCGGCTTTGCGCGAAATCTTGGAGCTCGTTGAAATTGAAAAGAAAAAAATTAAAGAAAACGTGAGCAATAATGTCGAAGATGTTGTTTTGCCGGCTTTAAGCCGGTTAGGTCGCACGCGTACCAGCCATGAAAAGAAATATATTGGCATTATCGAAGAGCATTTAAAGGATTTAACTTCCACTTTTGGCTCCGAGCTGATGCGACCGAGCCATCGGCTCTCGCCGCGCGAAGCGCAGATTGCCAATTTGGTCAAAACGGGATTAACCAGTAAAGATATCGGTGCTAATTTAGGTATTTCTATTAAGACTGTAGAAACGATCCGCAACAAAATCCGCCGCAAGCTTGGGCTTGTTAATCGTGATGTGAATCTAACATCCTATTTTAGAAGTACTTAGTGCTTTAAAGGGTTAGCGTCGTCGCAGGAGCTCCGACATCAAGCCCTACGGTTGTTAACCGTAAAGGGCTTGAAAATTTCTTAAAACTTTATTGCAAGCGTTTGATCTTTACATTACTATCAAAGACATGGATAAAGAAACAGACCATCTTTTTGCGATCGGTTTAAATCACAAAAATACAGCCATTGAATTGCGCGAAAAATTCTTTTTTAAAGACATCGAAAAAGAACTGTTGCTCAGTGATCTTAGAAATGACCCAGCCGTTTTAGGCGCTTTTGTCCTTTCGACTTGCAATCGTACCGAAATTTATGCGCATCTTCTAAATGACAGTCCGCAAATTATTTTGGACGCCCTTTTTAAAGTCAAAAAATTAAAAACCAGTCCTGAGTTACTGCAAAATTTTTATTGTTACAAAACCAATCAAGCGGTGCGGCATTTTTTGCGCGTGGCCTGCGGCCTAGATTCACTTGTCTTGGGCGAAAAACAAATTTTAGGGCAAGTCAAAGAAGCGGCCGAAATTTCTCGTGCCCGTGTGATGATGACGCGGGAACTTAATGTGCTTTCAAATTTAGCGATTCGCGCGGGTAAAAAAGCGCAGACCGAAACCGAAGTCGGGTTTGGCGGATCTTCTGTCAGTTGGGCCGCTGTCACGACGATTGCGCAAAAATTGGGGACTTTGAGTGAAAAATCCGTCTTAGTCATGGGTGCCGGCAAGATGGGGCATTTGGCCGCCGAGCAATTGCGCAACAAAAATACCGAGAACATTTATCTGATGAACCGCACCTGCGATAAAGCTGAGTCGATAGCCTGCGATGTGCAGGGGATTACCACAGGATTTTGGCAGATGAAAGAAATTTTGTCCAAAGTGGATGCCTGTATTTGCTCGGCGGGAGCGCCGCATTATTTGATTGAATCCGAGATGGTCGATGAGGTCATGGCCAGCCGCAAAGGCCGCCCACTTATTTTGATCGACATATCTATGCCGCGCAATATTGAGCCTAAGGTCGCCTCTATCGAAGGGGTTGAACTATTAACCATCGACCAGCTTGATCAAGTCGTCGAGGGCAGTGTGCGCCGTCGGCAAGATGCTGTTGTTGCTGTTGAGCGGATTATTGAAAGAAAAGAGCAGGAGTATTTTACGCGCATTGCTAAAGCGCGGTTGGCCCAAAAAGTTTTAGCATAAAGTACAACATATTTTTATAATGATCCACATACTAGAGAAGGAGACAAAATGAAAAAAACACATTATTAATCCCAGCTTTAATTGCTTTTTTCGTGGTTGGTTTTGCCAGTGTCAGCTGCGCGGACATTGCCCAAATCAAGGCTTATAAAGAAGCGTATCCAGATTCTAAACCCAAATGCATCGATTGCCATGCCGCGGCTTTGCCTAAAAAAGACGGGGATCATGAACTTAACGATTATGGAAAGAAAGTTAAAGCTCTAGCGGATAAGCCAACAGCAGAGAATTATAAAAAAGCGGGCAGTATTGAAGATTCTAAAAAAAAGTAAAGGGCTTTAAGGCATGATGAAATTTTACGACCAGAAAGATGTCCGATCGATAACCAAGGGGGAAAATATGCAAAGCAAAGACTCGAATTGTTGGGGAGTCTTGGCGTGTCGCTTAAGCGTGGCTTTTATTCTCACGTTTTGCGCCGCAATTTTATTTTGTTCTGCCGGC
>JAYRHV010000185.1:0-3073 GCA_041907165.1 Candidatus Omnitrophota bacterium
AAATATCGACCTTAAAAACGTATTGTTTATGGGCAATGACTTTAATGATTTTGAATGCATGCAAGTCTCTGGAGTTAGCGTTGCTGTATGCGATTCTGTCCCCCAAATAATTGAGTGTGCGGATTATGTCACTTTACAAAAAGGCGGACAGGGAGCGTTTCGGGAAGTTTGTGAGCTTATCCTGTATCTAAAAACACTGCATCCTTTGATGCGGATTTCTTAACTGGAGATTTACCCATGGACCCTATAGAGCTTAGCGTCGTTATGCCTGTTTATAATGAAGAAGGAGCGATTGGAGAGGTCGTCGAGAAGTGGATCGCCCACTTAAGGCAGCTGGGCATTAAATTTGAGTTCCATGTTTATAATGATGGTTCGAAAGACAATACTTTAAAAATACTGCGCACAGCTGCCGAAAAATACAAAGAACTGATTGTCCATGACAAGGCCAACAGTGGCCATGGACCGACTATTCTGCAAGGGTATCGAGAAAATTCTAACGTTGTGTGGATTTTACAAATTGATTCCGATGATGAGATTGAAGCGAAATGGTTCGAGGATTTCTGGAAAAATCGAGAGCAAAATGATTTCTTAATCGGAAAACGAAAACGTCCAGCCCAGCCTTTGCCCAGAAAAATTATCAGCAAAATATCACGTTTTATCGTGCGTATACTCTATGGCATACGGGTCAATGATGTAAACTCACCCTATCGCTTGATGCGAAGCTGTGCCTTTAAAGAAATTTTTCAATCCATCCCGGGTGATACTTTTGCCCCGAATGTGATTATCTCCGGGATGGTTTCGGTACGAAAATTGCGCTGTTACGAAATCGAGGTTGATTATCGTGGCCGAGTCACCGGGGAAGTTTCGATTAAAAAATGGAAACTTCTACGGGCCGCGATGAGGTCTTTTGTTCAAACGATCCAATATCGATTTAGCTTATCGAAAGAATCCCTCTATGGAAATCAAAGATAAAAAACTTTTTAGCTGGCAGCAATGCGCAGATTTTGACATCGGCACAGTTCAGCAATTATACCGGGAATATGTCAGCGCTTCACAAGTTGAACTCATAGGCTCGTTTGGGTTTGGGCGCACAACAATCGTTAAAGCCCAAGGGATGTACCTTTATACAGCGCAAGGCGAAAAAATTCTCGATTTTACCGGCGGGATCGGTGTTTTAAATCATGGCCATAATCATCCGCGCATTTTGCGTGCCCGCCAACAGTTTGCCGAACAGCTCAAACCTGAAGTTCACAAAAATTACTTGTCCGGCTATATCGCCGGATTAAGTCACAATATTGCCCAATTACTCCCCGAAGACTTAAAAGTCAGCTATTTTTGTAATTCCGGAGCTGAAGCCGTCGAGGGGGCTGTAAAAATGGCGTACAAATATCACGCTGGGGCGCGACGCTATATTTTACACAGTGATATTTCATTCCATGGAAAACTTCTTGGATCTGCGGGGTTAACCGGTTCACCCGAACTGCATTTTAAATTTCCGACAATCCCTCACATTGACAGTTTCGCCTATAACGATATTACAAGCGTCAAAGTATTAATCGAAAAATACCGGACAGCAAATAAAGAATCAGATATTTTTGCCATCGTCTTAGAACCGTTTAATGCCAGTTCGTTGCGCGAGTGTTCCCATGAATTTTTAGAAGAATTACGACAGATATGCCGAGAGGAAAATATCGTTTTGATTTTTGATGAAGTTTATACCGGTTGGGCCAAGTCCGGTGAACTATTTTATTTTATGAAACATGGCGTTATCCCGGATATTGTGACCTACGCAAAATCGTTTGGCGGCGGCAAATCATCGATCTCAGGGTATACGACCCGCAGGGAAATTTTCAAAAAAGCCTACGACAATTTAAATGACGCGACTTTGCATAGCACAACCTACAATGGATTTGGGGAAGAATGCGCAACAGCCATTGAGGCAATCAATATCATTGTCCAAGAAAATTTTGTCGAGAACTCCAAAAGAATCCATGCACGTCTTGCCGCAGGGTTAAAAGCTTTGCAATCCAAATACCCAGATTTTATCAAAGAATGCCGCGGCAGCGGGGCTCTCAACGGGCTTATCTTTAATGACCAATTAAGCGAAATCCTTAAAACAATTTTAAACGTCATCCCCGGAGAAGCATTCAAGGACCCGAGGTTTCCTGCTAAACTGATTACCAGCTCGGTTATTTCAGAGATGTATAATACGCATCGGATTTTGACTTTCTTCGGTTCAAACCGTGAAATCCCCTTTATTATTTCGCCTTCTTTGATTGTTACCGACGAAGAGATAGATTTTTTCCTCAAAGCTTTGGACGAAACATTGTCGGTGGGCAAATACAAATTGTTGACAAAATTTGTTCTTTTTAAGTATTCAAAAAAGTCTTAAATGATTAAAAATGCAATTTGTTTGTTGATTACTGAAAATATTTATAATTTTCGTCAAAAAACGGATCTGGACCTATCCTATATCTGTCTGTTTGTTGTCCGCGGATTAAATCGTTTGCCGTGGTTTTACCGCTTTCCCATAACTTCCTATCTTGCCATGATCAGTGTTTTGACTTTCTACCGACCAGAAAGGCTCCCAGCTTTTATCAAACGATTTCCTCTTTTTTCAATGATTAACAAACTCATCCGAAGCCTTACGTTTTTGGCCATGGATGACGTCAAAAAAAAGACTGCCTGATGCATTCGACAAATATTATTACCGACAGCTCAACTTATCAATCCTCTTACGAATGCGAATATTTGGTCATCGGCACAGGTCCCGCAGGCAGTGTTGCCGGTCAAATGCTATCAAAAGCTGGAAAAGACGTTATCTTTGTCGAAGAAGGCCCCTATGTTGCGGTTGATCATGGCTCAGAAAAAATCGGAGCCACAACCCAGCAACTTTATCGTTATGGCGGTGTTTTTCCGTTTTTAGGAAAACCCACTATCGCTTTCACCGAAGGATGTTGCGTTGGGGGAGGCAGTACCATTAACGGCGGCTTAATTTGGCGTACTCCGCAGTGGATACTCGATGATTGGCAACAAAATTATGGCCTAAAGGGTTATGGCCAAAAACAACTCG
>JAYRHV010000186.1:0-6464 GCA_041907165.1 Candidatus Omnitrophota bacterium
AATGCCGCTTCGATGACCAACAAAAACTTTTCATCGTTTGCCTGAACTTGGTCAAACGTGGCAATGATGCGGCCATGGATATTAACAAAAGCGTTTTGTGGTTTATCCAGCGAATTTGTCGTTAACCCGTTTAAAAATGCTTGCGGGCAAGGCGTGACACTCAAAACTTTTTTTGTTGTTTTATATAGACGCATTTATTTGACCGCAGGCTTTTAGATAATCGCGGATAATTTCTTTGTGGTCAAAAGCAAAGTCGTACTTTAAAATTTTATCCACGCTGATAATCTGCGCGCCTTTAGCATCGTCGCCGGATCGCAGCGTGCCTTTTCCCTGCGCCACAAAAACGGTCGCAATCGTCTGGAAGCGCGGATCCCGACGAGGATCGGAATAGGTGTGGAACTGTTTTAAATTTTTCAACTCTAAATTTGTTTCTTCTTTCGCCTCTCGCACGGCGGCATGCTCCAGCGATTCGCCATTGTCAACAAACCCGCCGGGCAGTGCAAACCCAAACGGCGGGTTGGTCCGCTCAATAACAACGAGGCCGCCTTTATAATGGATAATGATATCGACCGTCGAATAGGGGCCGCAGCTTAAATCTTCCTGCACATGTCGGATATAACCGTAAACTTGGCTTTCAAACAAAAGCAAAGTCTGTTTGTCTTCAACAGCCAAAACCATTGCTTTGATCGCCCCCGGATAAGCACGGCAAAAACGCAAAATTTCCTGCGCCAAAATTTTAGCCACTGCGATAGGTGCAAATTCTTGCTTTATCCCTACGGCGGGAAAAACAACTTTTGTTTTTTTCTCTTTCTTGGCTTTTAAAAAAATATTTCGAAACGCGCGGCGCAGTGAATGCTCCGTCGGCTTTCCCTTAATTAATGTCGAAATAAAAAATGAGTCTTTTTCAAACTTGCGTGCATCAGCTAAAACAATCTTAAACTCCGTGGCTTTGACTAACACTTCTCTCTCCAATCTGCCGCGCTAGGGCCAACGCCTGCTCTTTGGTCTTTATTTTTCCCGTCGCTTGCGCTTCTTCGACAGCTTTGAGGATCTTCCCAAACAAAACCGAGGGCTTAAGTTTTAACTTTTTGATCAGGTCATTGCCGTCAATCAAACGGACAAACGGCTTTTCTTTTTTGGCCGCAAAAAAACGACGGACAATTTCCAGACAAATTCTTTGGTGATGCTCTTCATCCTCTTTCGTCGACAAAACTCCGCGGGTCGAACGCTGGTCAGCCATTGACAAAAGCGCAATCGACGCGGCTTCTTGTTGGGTGTCCCGCAAATAGCGAAACCACGCTTTATCGCTGGGATTTTTAAAATTCGACAAGTACCCCGGGCGCAAATGCCAGACGACTAAATCTTCTAAAATGACCCGCTCCTTAGTCGAAAGCTTAAGCAGCTTGGCTACTGATCGCACGATGCCTTTGCCGACATGCTCGTGCCCATGAAAAGACATGCGGTCTTTTTCTTTTTTGCGGGTCGCGGGCTTTCCGATATCATGCAAAAGCGCGGCAAGCTTCAAAATTCCCCGTCGGGTACGCGTCCCGGCCAAAGGCTCATTGAGATACTCGGTAATTTCCAAATTATTTTTGTGTTCTTCCAAAACGTTTTCTAATTGCACGACGGTTTCCAAAGAATGCGGCCAGACGTCTAAATGATGATATCCGCCTTGGGTTATGCCATACATGAGAGTAATCTGCGGAATCACCTCTTGAAGTAAACCAATCTTGTCCATCGCCGCTAAATTCTCTGCAGTGGCCTTAGACTGCAAGACCTTAAAAAGCTCGTCTAAAATCCGCTCGCGCGCCACCGAGCGCAACAAAGCCTTATCTTTGGCTATTTGCGCCAAAGTTTTAGGATCAATGTTTAATCCCAGCTGCGCACGCAAACTAAAGGCGCGCAAAAGCCGCAAAGGGTCTTCCACAAAAGTTTTGTTCCCAACCATGCGAAGACGCCTAGCTTTAAGATCTTTAAGCCCGCCACAAAAATCTAAAATATCTTCCGTAAAATCTTTGTCGATAGGGATATCGTTGATCTTAACCGTCAGTGTGTTGACTGTAAAATCCCGATGCAGTATGTCCTTTTTTAATGTCGGCGCACGAAAATCCGCAAAATCATAGGTGGAAATTTTGCCATGATGTTTTTTGACAACGCGTCCGCAGCCGCGCTCTTTGTCGAGCAAAACAAACGCGCCCTTGATCTGTTTGGCAAAAGTTTTCGAAAACGAAACTGCATTTTTTGCAAGAGCAAAATCAAAGTCTTGGTTAAGTTTACCGACGAAGGCATCGCGCAAAAAGCCGCCGACCAAAAAAAGATCAACATTCTTTTGGCGGGCGAGTTTTTGCAAAATTACCAAATGAGGATATTCGGCCAAAGTTGGCATAGGCAAGAAAATTATTCGGTAGCGCTAAAAATCGAAGCTTTCTTTAAAACTTCCTCGTCGACAAAAATCGGCGCTTTGGCACGCACCGCAAGGGCAACGCCATCGGATGGACGGGCGTCGACGGTTTTTATCTTGCCGTCTTTGTCTTTTAAAAGGATCTTGGCATGAAAAGTGCTGTTAACTAATTTATCAATAACCAGTGAATCGACTTTTGCGCCCAAACTGTCGATCGATAAAAACAATAGATCATGCGTCATCGGACGGGGCGTCTCGACGTTGGAGAGTTTCATCTTGATGCTGGAGGCCTCCAAAAAACCTATGACAATCGGGAATTGCCGCTCGCCGTCTTTTTCCTTAAGGACAATGATCTGGTCTTGCCGTTTTTCGTCGATAATGATTTTGCTTAATTCGACTTGTATCATATCTTTAAACTCCTTTTTTCTTTAAGGAGGATTTTTCACGCTCCAAAATAACTTTTAATTCATTCATAAACTGATTAACGTCGCGAAACTGCCGATAGACAGAAGCAAAACGCACGTAAGCGACTTCGTCAAGCGAAGCGAGCTTTTCCATGATAATCTCGCCGATGGCCGTCGCGCTGACTTCGCGCTCGTATTTTTTTTGTATCGTTCTTTCAATCTCAGATGTGATTTGCTCAATTTTGTCCACGCTAATCGGGCGCTTTTCGCAAGCTTTGACCAAACCGGCAATAATTTTTGTCCGGTCAAACGCCTGCCTGCGGTTATCGCGTTTAATTACCATCAGCGGCACTTGCTCGATATATTCATAGGTCGTAAAACGCTTCTGGCACTTAAGGCATTCCCGACGCCGGCGAATAGATTTTCCTTCCGCGCACAAACGCGAATCAACGACCTTGGTTTCCTTATAATGACAGGCGGGACATTTCATAAATTCGGATACAACACAAATTCCTTGGTCAATTTTAAAACATCGGCCTTCACTTGGGCCAGTTTCGCTTCATCGCTATGATTGACAATTGCTGCATCAATCAATCCCGCGACCTGCTGCATTTGTTTTTCCTTCATCCCCCGTGTCGTCAAGGCTGGAGTGCCGATACGAATGCCGCTGGTGACCATCGGACTAGCCGTATCAAAGGGAATCAAATTTTTGTTAACCGTAATATTGACCTTATCCAAAATTTCGGACGCTTCTTTGCCGGTGACATTTTTGGGACGCAGATCAACCATAAAAAGATGATTGTCGGTCCCTCCGGCGACAATTCGAAAACCTAAACTGGCCAGTGCCGCAGATAATGTTTTGCTGTTTTTGATCACCTGCGCCTGATACGCTTTAAATTCCGGTTCCAGCGCTTCCTTAAAAGCCACGGCCTTGGCTGCAATAACATGCATCAAAGGCCCGCCCTGAATACCCGGAAAAATTGCCGAGTCAATGCGTTTGGCAAATTGTTCCCTGCATAAAATCATCCCGCCCCGAGGCCCGCGCAATGTTTTGTGCGTTGTCGTCGTGACAAACTCGGCATACGGCACAGGATTCGGGTGAAGCCCGGCGGCGACCAGCCCGGCGATATGCGCCATGTCCACAAAAAGATAAGCGCCGACACTATCGCAAATTTCTCTAAACTTTTTAAAATCCAGCGTCCTCGAATACGCCGATGCACCGGCAATAATCATCTTCGGTTTATGCTCCTTGGCCAAAGCGGCCACGTCATTCATATCAATCATTTCCGTCGAAGGATTGACTTTGTAAGTGACCACATTATAGGTTCGCCCCGAAAAATTCATTTTATGCCCATGCGTTAAGTGTCCGCCACAAGCCAAATCCAGCGCCAAAACCGTATCTCCGGGATTGATAGCGACATTGTACACCGCATTATTGGCTTGAGAACCGGAATGCGGCTGGACATTGACATGCTGTGCGCCAAAAAGTTTTTTCGCGCGGTCAATGGCCAATTGCTCGACGACGTCAACATGCTCGCAGCCGCCGTACCAACGTTTGGAAGGATAGCCTTCGGCATATTTATTGGTCATGACCGACCCCTGCGCTTGCAATACCGCCTGTGAAACGATATTTTCCGACGCAATCAATTCTAAATTATCCCGCTGACGGGCTAATTCATTTTTAATCGCCTGAAAAACTTCAGGGTCAACATTTTTTAAATCCATACCTGCTCTCTTTCTAAAAGTTATTTAATAATCTGCTGGGACGCTGTTGTGTCCGGTGCTAATTACATTTTTTCCCTAACGACTTGCGTTCAATCGCCTTGATCTGACGAACACGGCGCAAATGGCGCCCGCCTTCAAATTCAGTGTTGAGCCATACCTTGATAATACCCTCAAGCTCGTCGGGATTAACAAACTTTGCGCCTAAAACCAAAACATTAGCATTGTTGTGCGCGCGCGAAAGCACGGCAGCTTCTTTCGTATAACAAAGCGCGGCATAAGACCCAACAACTTTATTGGCCGCAATCGAATGCCCAATACCCGTCATGCACGCTAAAATCCCGCGGCTGCCCTTTGTCTTTGCCACATTCACAGCCACCTTGCAAGAGATCGGCGGATAATCGCAGATCTCACCAGCCTCATAAGAGCCTACGTCGACAATCGTGTGCCCTAGCGTTTTCAAATAAGTGATAATCCGACTTTTAAGTTCAAACCCGCGATGGTCCGCGCCGATAAAAATTTTCATTTATTTTTCCTATAGAAGTTTTACAAGTTTAGCAACGGCACTTTTGATCATCGCTGCGCACTCTTCATACGTTTCAAAAGATTTTCCAATCGGGTCGGGAATATCCAAGTCCCCGTCGTAACCGGGCCTCTCCTGCAAAAATTCGCGCAGCTGATACACTCTTTTTTCAACCGCCGGCACACGCTCTAAAACCTGCTGGCGATGACTGCGCGTCATAACCAGAATCAAGTCCGACTTGCGCAGCAAAATGCTGCTAATCGGCTGCGACTGATGTTTGGTCGCATCAATGCCTTCTTTGCGCAAAACGTTTAACGTCTCTGTACTGGCCGAGGTATGAAAATACACGGCTGTTCCGGCGGAGACAACATCGACATTCTCTTTAGCTTTTAACATATCTTTTAGAAGATATTCAGCCATCACCGACCGGCAGCTATTGCCCGTGCAAACAAAAAGGACACGTTTTTTTTGCGTGATCCGGTCAACATCCGCCTGCGTAATCGGGCCTTGGCGCAGAACAACAGGTTTCTCTTGAGTAAAGTCCACAACCGAAGACGCCAGACCAAATTTGGCTTCACCTCCGTCGATAGCCAAGTCCACTAACCCGTCAAGATCTTTGAGTGCCGCCTCACACGTCGAAGGGGGCGGGTTGCCGGCAAAATTAGCTGACGGAGCGGCGACGGTGCATTGAGACTCCTCGACGAGACTTAAAGCAATCTTATGGTGCGGGATCCTTACACCGATCGTGCGTCCCTCTTCAAACGAGGGGACAACAACCGTCAAAGGGCCCGGCCAACATTCATCGATCAACTTATAAACTTCCGGCGCCTTAATCGGCGTATAGTTAGGCAATAAACTTTTTTGAGAAATATGGATCGAAAACGGTTTGTCCCCGTCACGGCGTTTGACCTCCCGCAAGCGGGCCATGGCTTTGGGGTTATTAAAATCTGCGGCAATCCCATAGACCGTTTCCGTTGGAAAAACAACCAGCCCGCCCTGACGGATGACTCCCGCGCAATGGGCGATGCGGTCTGTTTCCGGCGACTCGGGATTGATTTTTATAATTTGCGTTTTCACAATTTTTATCAAGATCATCTTTAACGAGGCTATTGCGGTAACCTTCGTCGCTCGAACAGTCCTCGCGCACACCGCTTACTCTAAATTTAAAAGACACACAGGTAAGCGGCGTGGCTGCGGAACTCGCTTGGGAAGGTCACCGCAACAGCCTCGCAATTAAAAATTCCCTTCATTCTCCAAAACCCGCTTGCGCTGATCGTCGGAAAAGTCCTCAAGTTTTTTGGCTAACCCTTGATCAGCCAAAGCCAAAATCCGTATCGCCAAAAGCGCCGCATTCTTAGCCCCGTTTTTTCCGATGGCAACAGCGCCGACCGGCACTCCAGGTGGCATTTGCACC
>JAYRHV010000187.1:0-1720 GCA_041907165.1 Candidatus Omnitrophota bacterium
GTAAAAAAGGGATATCGATGACACGGCCGTCCATCAGAAATTCCCGCAGATAACGGGCCACATCCCTTGTCGCTGGGCTGTCGGGGGTGCCTAAATTTAATAAGAGAACACCTGTCTTAGGTTTTGGCATAGGAATGCATTTTATACTAATTTTTAGGATTTTCGAGGGAAAATCTTGCTTTTAGCAGTGATAAAAACTATAATGCTCTTTCTTAAGACAAGGTGAACTTAAGGAGGTTGCCCTGTTTCATTTTTCTGGACAAAACGAATTGGCCGCGCCTGTTGGCCATAAAATCCTTTTTATTACCCTTATGGTTTGGGCTATTGCTCAATCGATTAAGGTCGTTTTGGGCGTTATTGTGGAGCGGCGCTTTAATTTTCGCTGGTTTATTGGTACCGGCGGCATGCCTTCAAGTCATGCAGCTGGTGTTGTCGCTTTAGCGACTCTTTGCGGCTTGTGTGTCGGGTTTCAATCGATTTCTTTTGCGCTGGCCACGGTTTTTGCTTTAGTCACGATGTTTGACGCCCAAGGGGTCCGTCGGGCAACCGGCCAGCAAGCGGAAGTGCTCAATAAAATTGTTGATGACATTTATCGGCATGGAAATATTGAAGTTAACCGTTTAAAGGAACTGATCGGACACACGCCGTTTCAGGTTTTTGTCGGGGCTTTGATCGGTTTTTTGCTGGCGGTCATTTTTTATAATTGGTGGATTAAACCCTAAGAACTCTAAGCTTTTTGTGTCTGCCTTAAGGAGGTTGGACGTGAATAAGAAAATAGTAATCGCATTGGTGGGGTTTGTCGTTGTTGCGATGGCTTTTATCTTTTGGCCTAAGGGAGCAAACAATCTGCCGCAGAGTTCCACTGGGGCGACAAATACCAAAGAGGCCAAAGAGCTTTATGCGCAAGCGCTTAAGCTGCGCCAGAACAATGAGCCAGTCCGGGCTAAGGCGGTTTTTCAAGAGATCATCAAAAATTATCCTGACCTAGACAATATTGCCGCGATTCAGCAGGAATCTGAAGCGGTTAATTTACAGCTTTTGTTTTCGAGGACTGAGGTCCCGGGCAAAACGGTCATTCATGAAGTTGCCCCCGGGGACAGCTTGGCCAAAATTGCCAAAAAATACAATACAACAGTTGATCTTATCCGCCGTAGCAATAATATAACCGGAAATGTTGTCCGTCTAGGGGACAAGCTGCGGATCTGGACAGGTAAATTTAATGTTTATGTCGATAAGTCGCAAAATATTTTGATTCTCAAAGACGGCAATGAAGTGGTCAAAGTTTATAGCGTCTCGACGGGCGCCAACAACAGCACGCCGGTGGGGACATTTAAGATCACAAGCAAATTAGAAAATCCGGTCTGGTTTAATAAAGGGATCGTTGTCCCGCCGGAGAGTCCGCAAAATGTTTTGGGCACCCGATGGATGGGTTTTGATATTCCCGGCTACGGTATTCACGGGACGGTTGAGCCTAATAATATAGGCAAGCAAGTGACCGCAGGCTGTGTGCGCATGATCAATGAACAGGTCGAGGAGCTTTATAGCATTTTGCCTGTTGGGACCGAAGTTGTGATTGTGGATTAACGTTTAACAATTGATTCCTTCGCTCGTTGCACTCGCTTTGAGGAATTCGGATTTGAGCAAGGCAGCGAAGGATAAGGAAAGGGCTCAAATCATAATGAGCGCATTGGATTTTGAAAAACCGATTATTGAGCTGGAA
>JAYRHV010000188.1:0-8656 GCA_041907165.1 Candidatus Omnitrophota bacterium
CGTCACAAAAATAGCCCAATAGCCGTTGGCAACTCCCAGCGCAAAACAAAGGAAATAAAACAGTCCCAGCGGCGGGCAGGGATACAAAAGATAGACCCCAATAAGAAATGCGTCCAGCAGCAAAAAAATCGCAACAGCTTTTTTGCGGCTGGCTAAGTACTGGGACAAAATTCCGCTTAAAAGTCCTCCTAAAGCTAAACCAATATAAGTAAACATAACGGCCTCTCCCGCGGACGGCGGTACTTTGATCCCTAAAGCTACACCAAACTCCGGGGAGAACGTAATCAAAATTCCGACGACAAACCAAATCGGGACACCGATCAAAATACATTCAAAATATTTGCGTACACTTTTCCAAGAGCTAAAAATAACAGCCAAGCTCCCTTTTTTGACATTCGCATTTTGCACCTGACAAAAAAGCCCCGATTCGCTGGCCTTGATCCTTAACACTAAAAGTCCCAATCCCATCGCGCCACCGATCCAAAAAGCGATACGCCAGTCAAAAAGCTCGCCGACTAAGGCCGCGGCAATCGCGCCTAAAATACCGACGACCGCAACAATCGTCGTCCCAAAAACACGCGTTTCTTTAGACATCACCTCCGAAACAAGTGTAATGCCGGCCCCCAGCTCACCGGCTAAACCTACCCCGGCCACAAATCGCAAAACTGCGTAAGCCCCGACACTGTGCACAAAGCCGTTAGCAATATTTGAAATCGAATAAAGCAAAATTGAGCCTAAAAGCACCGACAAGCGTCCGCGCTTATCCGCCAGAATCCCCCAAAAAATCCCGCCTAAAAGCATCCCCATCATCTGCATATTAAGAAGCAGAATCCCGACGGACAAAAGCTCTGTCTGCGTTACTCCCAGCCCCATCAAACTTTTTACGCGCACAATACTAAAGAGGATCAAATCATAAATGTCGACAAAATACCCTAAAGCGGCCAAAAGTACTGATGAAACAACAAGACGTTTATCCATGAAAACTCCCGCGCAGCATCTGTTTTTTTGTCCCGTAACCGGGGAATTTTTGGACGCTAAATCCAGCGTCCTCTAAACCACGGCGCACAGCGCCTGCGACTGTAAAAGTCGAAAACGTGGTTCCCGCCTTACTTAAACGCGCCATGCCTTTAAAAACATCCTGTTCCCACATTCGCGGATTGGCAAACGGTGAGAACCCATTGAGAAGCCATGCGTCGACTTTTTGCTCTACAATATTTTGTTGAAAAATTTTTTCCAAAGCATCGACGACATCTTCAAAAACAATTGTCAAACGCACACGATTGTCCTGAAAATAAAAATCTCCCAGCTCATTCGCCAGAGGTTGATACTGGGTCCTTAACAGATGCCGATACTTTTCCATATCCTTCCACGCGCCAAGCGCACGGTCAACCTCTGCGGTTGAAAGCGCATAAAGCTCGACCGAAAGATAATGCAGATTCCACGAGGCAGGCGCGCAATTTTCCCAAAGCTGCCAAAGCGTACAAAAGTTTAGGCCCGTTCCAAAGCCGGTTTCGCCGACAACAAAAGTCCCTTTGACCGACGGATCCAGAGCTGCGAATCGTTCTGGCAGGCGGCTGCCTTCTTTTAAAATATAGCGGTACTCTTCCAATCCGTTTTGCGTGCAAAAATATTTGTCACGAAAAACAATCGAGTGCGGTACGCCTTGAGTGTCCCAACGGATAGGGTTAATGTTTGTCATAAATTACTTAAAAAAGTCTCTACAAAACTTACTTTGGGGCTTCTGTTTAAGGCCGCAATTTGCGACCTTAAAACTTTACGCGCCACGAAAACCGATTGGTGGCTTTTTCTTGTTAGGCTCTCTGGACACCTGCAGAAGCTTTTTAATCGCTTGGAATATGACAATAAAATTCTCATCGTGTTTGTTAAATTTTGTTTCAAGTTCCTCAATTTTACGCGCTAAATCTTTGTGCGTCATCATCAGTTCACGCAATTTGACAAACGCCCTCATAATAGAAATATTAACTTGCACGGCCCGCGAACTGCGCAAGACTCCTGAGAGCATCGCTATCCCCTGTTCAGTAAATGCCATAGGCAAATATTTGGAATGTTCTCCTCTCTTTAAGGCGGCAGATTGGAACCTTAAAGATTTGACCTCCTCTTGCGTCAAAGTAAACATAAAATCTTCTGGGAAACGATCAAGGTTACGGCGCACAGCTTTATTAAAATTCTTAGTCAAAACTCCATACAACAGCGCTAAATCGCGATCAATCGTGACCTTGCGCCCGCGGATAAAATAAATCTTATTTTCAACAATTTCCGATGGTAATAATGTAGTTGCCATACGTTCTCCTCACTTTGAGGGGTAGAATTTTAATTTGGGGAAATACGGGAATCTTAAAAAATTCAGCAGATCCTTGGCAACTGCTCACCGCTAATCATATCCACAATGCGTTTGACCCCGATCACACTTTCCATACTGACTAACCCGGGCGTGTGTGCAACAACTTGGCCAATAATGGCGGCATCTTTTCCGACGGGGTTTTTTTTCATGACCGCAAGCGCCTTTGGCGCATCGTCGCGGGATACGAAAGCAACCAAACGCCCTTCACAGGCGACATACAAAGGATCAAACCCTAAAAGCTCACAGGCCCCTTTGACGTCCTCACGCACAGGAATCAATCGCTCAAAAATTTCAATCCCCAACTGCGATAGGGCTGCAATTTCATTTAAAGCGCTCGCCATCCCCCCGCGGGTCAAGTCCCGCAGGCAATGGACATCGACCCCTGCGTCAAGCAATTCTCCGACGAGAAAAGACAAAGGTGCAAGATCGCTTTGAATTTGGCTTTCAAATTCCAAACTTTCGCGCACGGCCATAATCGCTATGCCATGGCGCCCTAAGTCCCCGCTGACAATAATCTGATCCCCTTCTTTGACTGAATATGATGAAATTTTTTTTTGATGTTCGAGCACACCTACCCCGGTAGTATTAATAAAAATTTTGTCCGCTTTGCCGCGGTCGACGACTTTGGTGTCCCCGGTCAGAATCTGCACGCCGCACTTTTGCGCGGCATCCTTGATGGACAACACAATGCGCCAAAGCAAATCCATCGGCAACCCTTCCTCGAGGATAAAAGCAACGCTCAAATACAAAGGTTTGGCACCCGACATGGCTAAATCATTGACAGTGCCATAGACCGCTAAAGAGCCGATATCCCCGCCGGGAAAAATCAAGGGGCTGACGACAAACGAATCGGTTGTAAACGCAAGACGACCCTTAGGCGGCACAAAAACCGCAGAGTCATGCGCAAAATCTTTCTGATGCGAACAAAAAGAGGCGCGAAACATTTTGTCAATCAGTTCATTCATCAGGATCCCCCCGCCGCCGTGGGCGAGTGTCACCGTCGGGTAATTGCGGATTGGGACAGGACAGGACAATTGAAATTCTTCAAGCAAGGGATTCATCTTATAAAGACACTTTCTGCTCAAATCGCCGATACCGATAATAGGCCGCGCACGCCCCTTCTGAAGAAACCATTGGCGCTCCTAAAGGTTTTTGGGGCGTACACTTGACCCCGAAAGCCGGACACTCATGGGGCTTTTTAACGCCGATTAGAACCTCGCCGCTCATGCACTCTTTGGATTCTTCAACACTACTGCCGGCAAGGCCAAAACGTTTTTCGGCATCAAAATCTTCAAATTCTTTTTGCAAACCCAACCCGCTTTTTTGTATTTCACCTAACCCTCGCCACTTGCGCGCTACAACGCAAAAAACTTCTTCAACAATCTTTCGCGCGAAAAGATTTCCGTCAGACAACACCGCCCGGACATATTGGTTCTCCACCTCACAGCGCCCGTCTTGCAATTGTCGAACGCACATATAAATGCCTTCCAAAATATCCAGCGGCTCAAAACCTGTGACAATAATGGGCACTTTATATTTTGGCGCAAGCGGCACATATTGCTGATACCCCATAATCGCGCAGACATGTCCGGCGGCCAAAAAGCCCTGCACGCGATTTCTTTCAGATGAAAGGATAGCTTCCATCGCCGGCGGAACTAACACATGCGAAACTAAGATCGAAAAATTCTTTACCCCTTGCTTCTTGGCTTGATAAACCGCCATGGCATTGGCCGGCGCCGTTGTTTCAAACCCGACGGCAAAAAAAACAACTTGTTTGTCTGGATTTTTTTTAGCCAACGTAAGCGCGTCTATCGGCGAATAAACAATACGGACATCGCCTCCTTTGGCTTTGACGCTAAACAGATCCTGCCCCGAGCCGGGCACGCGCAGCATGTCCCCAAAGGAGCAAAAAATAATTTCAGGACGTGACGCCAGAACAAGCGCTTGGTCGATTAATTCCAAAGGGGTCACGCAGACCGGACAACCCGGGCCATGCACCAGTTCAATGTTTTTTGGCAAAAGCTCGTCGATACCAAACTTGACAATCGCATGCGTCTGCCCGCCGCAGATTTCCATAAGGACCCAAGGCTTGGTCGTGATCTTATGGATCGCCTGCGAAAATTGACGGGCCAATTGCGGGTCACGGTATTCGTCTAAATATTTCATGGTGTATCCTTGGTTCTGTCATTGCGAGCAGCGAAGCGACGAAGCAATCCCAAACCATTTTCAAAAATATTTATCATAAGAATTTTATTTCTAAGAATTGCCGCGTCGCCTTGAACATTTGAACGGCTCCTCAAAATGACGCATAATTTTTACTTAAGTTCTTCTAATTCCCCCATCTTTTCTAAATACGAAAAAACTTTGTGGGCTTCCTCTTCTTGCACGACACTAATCGCAAAGCCCACATGCACGATCACATAATCTCCAACGGTGGCCTCCGGCACATACGCTAAAGATACTTCCTTGACTATTCCGCCAAAATTGACCTTGCCGCGAGAAGACAATGGGTCCGCATCTTCATGAATAATTTTTTCTATTTTCCCGGGAATCGCTAAACACATCTAATTTTCTCCTGAGGCTATCCGGCCACACGCGACGACAATTTGCCCTAAAGAAAGCCCGCCGTCATTGGCTGGCACTGCTTGCGGCCAAAACACATTAAATCCTTCTTGTTGTAACCGCTCAATTCCATGTTCCAACAAATATTTATTCTGAAAACACCCCCCCGCCAAAACAACATCTTTACGTTTAGCCTGCTGGGCCATTATAAAGATCAAATTAACCAGCGTGTTGTGAAACTTTAAAGAGATTTTTCCCGTCGGGATTTTGCATCGGACATCTTTAATAATCTCTTTGATCATCGGCGCCCAGTCAAAAACAAAGGGATCTTTGCCTAGAAGATGGCACGGATAACTTTCATCGCCACAAAACCCTAAGAGCGCAAACTCGAGTTTCATCGCGGCCTGACCTTCAAAATTCGAGTGTTGACAAGTCCCTGTCAAACTGCTGACCGCATCAAACAAACGCCCCATACTGCTTGTTGAAGGAGAGTTTAACTTAGCGCTTAACATTTGTCCAAAAATTTTTATTTGCGACGTGCCAAACGACGCAAAGCAGGGTAAATCAAAATATTCTTCCCATTTTCCTGCGGAGAGTTCAAACAACAGCCCTAAGGCTGATTGGCAGGGGTTAGACGCAGCTTGGTCTGCCCCGGGCAAATGGAAATTTCGTAAATGCCCCAACCTTTGATATGCACCTTTGGTGCACAGCAAAAATTCCCCACCCCAAATTGTCTGGTCATCGCCTAAACCGGTCCCATCCCACGCGACACCTAAAACCTCGTCTTTGAGCTTATGCTCAGCTACGACAGCGGCAATATGCGCATGGTGATGTTGAACATAAAAAACTTTTTTGCCGCATCCTAAAGCAAACCTCGTCGAGAAATAATCCGGATGCAGATCGCAGGCATATTTCAAATCCTCCGGGCCATAAAGCTCTGACAAATTGCCGGCCGCTTTTTTAAACACATCGAGCGACAAAGCATTTTGCAAATCGCCGATATGACTGCTTAAAAAAACATTGCCCTTGACCTTTAGACCGACAGTATTCTTATAATGCCCGCCCACACCAAAGATTGAATCTTTTGTCACCTCAATTTCAATGGGCCACGGCGCATACCCGCGCGCCCGGCGCAAAACAAAGATTTTTTCCTTAATGCTACGGACAACCGAATCATCCAAGGGACGCATAATCGGACGGTTGTGCACCAAGAAAAAGTCTGCAATTTTTCCTAAACGCTGCAAAGCTTCATTCTCGTCGATACAGATCGGTTCATCCGAAATATTTGCGCTGGTCGCCACTAGCGGGGCACCAAATTCGTGGGTAAGCAAATGATGTAGAGGCGTATAGGGCAACATGACGCCTAGATATGGGTTATCCGGAGCAACAGCTTCAAAATCTTTTTTGGCCCTTAATTTTTCTAAGAGCACAATCGGCGCTTGAGCCGACATGAGCAAATCTTCTTCGAGCTTTGAAACGGCACAAAAATCCCGGACTAAATCCAGCGACGCAAAAACCAAAGCAAACGGCTTTTCCTCTCTGTGTTTGCGTTTTCGCAATTCCAAAACCGCCTGTGCATTGGCCGCATCGGCGAGAAGCTGAAAACCCCCTAACCCTTTGAACGCTAAAATTTTTCCATCCCGCAAAACTTCGGCAGCTTTTTTCAATGCGTCCTCGCCCTTTTCTAAAACTTGTCCCTTGGCCGACCAGAGCTCAACGCGCGGGCCGCACGTCGGGCACGCATTGGGCTGAGCGTGAAAACGGCGATTCTTTGGATCATCAAACTCCGATTGGCATTGAGGACACATGCGAAAATCTTTCATCGACGTTGTTGCCCGGTCATAGGGCAACCGTTCTAGGATCGAATAGCGCGGACCGCAATGCGTACAATTGGTAAAAGGATAATGATATCGACGATTGCGGGGATCAAAAATTTCTTTAAGACATTGCGGGCACGTTGCCAAATCCGGCAAAGCAACGGTGCCGGCAAAAGCTTGGCTGTGACTTTCGAGAATCAAAAACTCCCTGTGCCCTTGCAAAGGGACAAAAGAACTTTCGATCTTCTGAATAAGCGTGTGGGCCGGAGCATTGGACTTTATTTGGGCAAGAAAGCGCGCAAGTTTTTGTTCATTTCCCTCAACGAGAATACTTAACCCCTGTGAGGTATTGCGGACAAAACCGCGCAAATTAAATTTGCGGGCCAGCTGATAAACAAAGGGGCGAAATCCGACACCTTGCACAGCGCCGTAAATTTCAACGGCCAAAGCCAAAGCATGATTCGTTTTCAAAATTCTTGATGTCTTTTTTAGCTGTTGCACAACTCGATGGACTCGACGGTGATTTGATTGCCGCGAATCGGCGTCACATCTTGCGCATAACAAAATGGGCAAGCGACAAGATGATGGTCTTCGACAAAGGTGGTTTTTTTGCAATGCGGGCAATAGACTTCCATCGACTCTTCCTGCAAATCAAGGGCGACGCCTTCTAGGGCAGTCCCTTTGGTCAAAACATCAAAATGCATTTTGACCGCATCAGGGACCAAATGAAACACTTCACCGACCTTAACTAAAACCGACTTTGGCTTTTGTCCGGGAAATTTTTGAAGTTCCAAAAGAATAGAATCGACGATTTTTTCTGTAAATTGGCCTTCGTGCATATTATTTCTCCTTTAAGAATGCCTCTATCTCAACTAAGGCCTGCGGAAGCATGCCCAAAACTTGGGCGGAAAAGGTGTTTCCCACCTCAAAATTATATCCGCGCAATGAACAAACATACAAGTTCAAATCTTCTTCATAAAGCTCCCGGGCCATGGTCAGAAAAAATTCCGGAGACAGATGATGGGATGATGCCGCAGGTCCGTTTTCTATTATCTGGACTTTTTTAAAAACCAGCCCCTCCCCGACGGTGCTTGCGTCAATCACCAAAATTTTTGCATACCCAAGAGCATCTTCTAATAGTTCAAGATTCAATAATTGCGAAGTAATAACTTTAACGCCGGGGATATTTCTTTGGGCTATCTGTCCGGCCAAAAGCGGCCCCAAACCATCATCGCAGCGCAGAGGATTGCCAATCCCGACGACAAAAAAATTCTTATCCTCTTTGGATTGCATTTATAAGTGCGCCTTTATGGTCCCGGACTTCAATTAAAAGTGGCATCGCCCCAATCGCGTGCGTCGAGCAAGAAAGGCAGGGGTCATAACAGCGGATAGCTGCTTCAACACGGTTAAGCGCGCCTTCCTTGATATCTTTTCCGTTAACATATTGCTTGGCCACCTCCAAAACCGAACGGTTCATCGCCGGATTATTCTGGCCTGTGGCAATAAGTAAATTCACTTTGAGCAGCTTGCCTGTCTGATCAGTCGTATAATGATGAAACAATGTCCCGCGCGGGGCTTCGGAAGAGCCAATGCCTTGGGTATAATTGTGTTTACCTGTCACTTGCGTTTTAGCGGCGGTCACTTGGGGATCTTTGAGAATAGATTTGCATTCCTCGACGCACTGTAGAAGTTCAATCAACCGCGCATAATGAAAATAAAACGTCCCGTGCACTGGCCCTTGCGCTAATTTTTTAAACTGTTCGAATTCTTTTTGCGCCAGAGGCGTTTTCATCTTGGCGGCGACGTTAAGCCGCGCCAAAGGCCCGACACGATAAAACCCTCGCTCAAACCCATAAGGCTTGTAATACGGATATTTTAAGTACGACCAGGGGATCACCCGCTCGGCGATATATTC
>JAYRHV010000189.1:0-2860 GCA_041907165.1 Candidatus Omnitrophota bacterium
AAAGCTCTAAGTGTCAGCTGCCCTCATCAATAACTTTAATATTCTTCCACGCGCCGGTCCGGTAGCGTCCATACGGCAAGAGTGCCATCGCTGTAAAAATGACGACCAAAATGGCCCACCCCTGATACGCACTGACATGCAAAAAATTGAGAGCGAAATACAAAACAATCAATATCGTCCAGTGAATGCTCACTGAGATTACCATCGCCCAAAACGTATCGCCTGCCCCTCGCAAAGCGCCGATAAAAACAATCAAAAGCACTTCCGCCATAACATAAACCGCCACCAGTTTAATCATCGAGACAGCCAACGGATAGGCCGCGCTAAAAATATCATTTGCGATATCCGGCCTAAAAAAGTTAACGAGCCCGTCGGGGAAAAGAATAAAAACCACCAGCATCACGCACGAATACAGCAATCCTAAAGTCACCCCCGAACGCACAGCGCGTTTGGCAATGTTAAGCTCGCCTGAGCCTTTATAGCGGCCGACGAGACTTGTAACACCGACCTCAATGCCGATCAAAGGAACAAAAGTCACCATGTCCCAATTAAAAACAATAGTCAGGGCCGTCGCTGTGACGGCTCCTTGCGCGTGAAAAAGAAAAATAATTCCCGAAAAAGCCAAAATATTAAGGGCAAATTCCACACCGGCCGGGTAGCCAAAGACCAGTAACTTTTTCATGAGGATGCGGTCAAACCCAAACGAGTCAGCTAGCGCAAACTCTTTTCTGTTATTTTTCCCAAAATAAGCGACCAGCAAAAACACAAAGGCACTCGCCGACGCGAGTATCGTCCCCAAAGCCGCGCCTTTGATGCCCAGCTTGGGAAACCCAAAATTTCCAAAAATAAGACAATAATTTAAAAAACAATTCACGACCATCGCCAGAAGGGAGGCTGCCATCACGTGCCGAGTGCGCCCGACGCCGGAGAAAAAACTGCTTAAAGCGTGCCGGCCCAAACTAAAAACCGTCCCTAACATCAAAAGATCAAAATATTCTTTTTGCAAAGCAAACTGCTCTGGCAGGACGCCTAAAGCCGCCATGAGAACAAGCGCGCAAGGACGAATCAAAAGCAAAAACGGATAGGCCAGAAGAATAATAAAAAAGGCCTGTGTCACAACTTTACTGCACTTTGATTTTTGACCGGCGCCGAGATATTGCGCACTCAATGCCGTCACGTAACCGATCAACCCTAAAAAAAACGACATCATAAAAAAATACGAAATCCCGCCGGCCATCGCCGCGTTCATATGAAGCGGCCCAACGCGCGAAAGAAACAGCCTGTCGGTAAAGGTCATGACCGTGTCACAAGCAAAGGAAACGACCATAGGCAGGGCAATCAAAATCATTTCCCAAACCCCGCCGGGCTTATGTGTTTTGGGATTCATATTAAATTAAAGATTTACGCCTTCGTGTTTCAGAAGCGCTCGTTTGATCACTAGACCGCCTGAGTAACCGCCAAGCGTCCCGTCGGCGGCAATGACGCGGTGACAGGGAATGATAATACAAAACGGATTTTTGCCGTTGGCGGACCCGACAGCGCGAACGGCTTTGGGATTTTTAATTTTTTGGGCAATATCCCGATAACAGACGGTTTGGCCGAAAGGAATTTTTGACAAAGCCTGCCATACTTTTTTTTGAAAAGCTGTTGCTGCACAATCAATATTAAGTTTGAATTGCTGACGTTTGCCGGCAAAATATTCTTCGAGTTGTTGAGCTGTATCGCACAAAATCTTTTCGACAGGATTTGTCGCATCCAGATGTTTTAACAGAGGAACATTTTTTTTACTGAAAGACACCCCTGTTACGCCCTTTGGAGAAGCTACTAAAAATAAGGAGCCGATTTTGGTTTTTATTTGATACTGAATTTGGTTTGTCATATGCTTTTTTTGTTTATGCAAAATCTGTCAGATCTTTGGGCGGGAACGCCGCACGCAAAGCATTAAGAACAGCAAACACGTCGATAATCTCTTGAGAAATCGCTCCAGCCACTGGCGTCAAATGCCCAAAAGCGGCCAAAAGCATCCCCACGACGGACAAGGCCATGCCGCCGACAGCGCTTTGCAGGGCAATCTTTCGCATACGCCGGCTAATATGCATAAGCTCATCAACTTTTGTAAGCGAACTTTCCATAATAACCGCGCCAGCGGCCTCAGAGGTAATGTCGCTGTTTTGCCCCAAAGCAATTCCGACCGTGGCGGCCGTCAAAGCCGGTGCGTCGTTAATGCCGTCGCCTAAATACATTGTGGGCCCCAACTTTGTCTCCTGCCGAACAATTTCAATTTTTTCCTCAGGACTTTTTCCGGCATGAATAATATCAATCCCTACTTTTTCGGCCAAATATTTGACTTCACTTTCGCGGTCCCCGGAAACGATCATAACGCGGTTGATTTTATGCTGAGGGCTTAAGTGGTCAATAAAGGATTTTCCCTCGATGCGCGGCTCGTCATGAAAACGAAAAAGCGCGGCAAGTTTTTCGTCGATAACCAGCACACATTCCAAACCGCTGGTTTGCACAATATCTTTAAACCACTCTTGTTTGCCTTGGGCGATCAATTTCGCACGGCTGGTAATCAAAGCGCTATGCCCGTCGACAATACCGCGCAAACCTTCTCCGGCGGCTTCACTAATCTGCCCGACATCAACCAAGCCGCAACCGGATTTTTGATTCGCCTCAACAATCGCGTGAGCTAAGGGATGCTTCGAATACTGTTCAAGGCTTGCCGCATACTTTAAAACTTCGTCCTTTTGAAAACCATTAAAACAATTAACTTGCGTTACCGTCGGACGGCCGTATGTCAATGTGCCTGTTTTATCGAGAATAACCGTGCGACAATTATCAATCTGCTCGAGGACCGCGG
>JAYRHV010000190.1:0-4979 GCA_041907165.1 Candidatus Omnitrophota bacterium
AAGAACGACCACATTCACGATAAGCAACTGTTTTGACAACCAGTCCTTTGGCGCTTGTCTTTACTTCGATGATCTTTATCGAACTAGCGCCGATATCCAGCCCAACATGCACGCCTTTTTCAAGTCTATGCTCCCCAAAATCCTCTGTCTGAAATTGGATAGGCCTTACCAAACTCTGACCCATTTTTTCTAAAAATTGAGATTGAAACATTTCTATTCTTTTTATTTTTTAAATTTAACAAAAAATCATTTAAGCGGCCGCCGGGAAACGTATCGTGAAAGTCGTTCCTTTACCGACAACACTATCTACTTCGATCTTAGCTTTATGGTGCTCTAAAATATCTTGGGTAATGGATAAACCCAAACCGGTTCCCTTGCCCTCTTCTTTGGTCGTGTACAGAGGCTTAAAAATCTCCTCGATTTTATCCTCCGGGATACCGCAACCTGTATCTGAAAATTTCACAACCACCTCTTTTTGATCTGTATTGCAAGAGCTGATTAGCAGTGTCCCGCCTTGCTTCTCCATCGCATCGCGGGCATTAATGATCAAATTTAAAAAAACCTGCTCAAGCTGATTACGGTCCGCCATAATCGAGGCAACAGAAGCTAATAATTCCCGCTTAATTTCGATGTGAGATTTTTTCATATGAAATCTTGCGATCGCAAGAGCCGATTCAATCGGCTTATTAACATCCGTTAAAACCATCTCTTCTTTTTTTCGCCGACCAAATTGCAAAAGAGTTTGGACAATAGATTGGCAGCGATGAGCTTCACTCTCGACAATCTCGGCAAATTCCGCGCATTCCTTGATCTTTTGCTCATCCAAATTCTGTTTGCCAAGCTGCTGAAAAATCAACTGAGAGTATCCTAGGATGCTTGTCATAGGATTATTGATTTCATGTGCGACTCCGCTGGCTAATTTACCTAACGCGGATAATTTTTCAGATTCAATAAGCTGGCTTTGCTGCTGTTTAAGCTCTTGATTAACTTTATGTAAATTTTCAAAAAGCTGTGAATTTTCGATAGCCACAGCAGCCTGATGGGAAATCGCTGTCAACATCTCAAGATCATCGTGGGTAAAACTGACCACCTTGCCTTTGGTATCCACATACAAAATACCTAAAATGCGATCTTTGATTTTGATCGGGACACACATCGTCGAACGGATCCCCTGAATGACAATGCTTTCTGCCTCTTTAAACCGCTCATCCACTCCGGCATCAGAAATCAGCAATGACTCACCAGTTTTCATAACTTGCTCTGCAATCGTCGCCGACAGTGATATTTCTTGGTTCTCATCAATTCCTTTTTTTCGATAAACCGCCTGCAAAACTAATTGCTGACTTTCTTCGTCTTTGAGCATAATAAAGCCTCGATCAGCTTTGATCACGCTTAGTACGGATTCTAAAATCCGATAGGACAATTTTTTCAAGTCCACAACGACGCCCAAATCAAGACTGATCCGATAAACGATCAATAAACGTTGATATAGTCCCAGCAATGTTTTAGGGTCAGAGGGGAAAACTTTTTTATCAAATCCCGTTGATGCCCCCTCTAGGGTCATCACAACATTTGATTTCGACAAATTCCCTTCTGGCGGCAAGAGCCTGACCTGCGTCAAGTTCTCCTGTTGATCATCTTCAGGCGCATTAAGCGCCAAAAACTCAAGGACCGTTGAACCGACCATAATCTGATCGAAAAATTGCAACTTTTGCTTTACAACGCTTTGGCCATTGACGTAAGTACCGTTGACAGACCCAAAATCCTCAACCCACCAATCACCGTCTTTTAAATAAATAGACCCATGCCGTCGGGAAACTCGGCGGTCAGGGATCACAATTAAATTAGAAGGATCCCGACCTAAGTCCCATCTGGGGCCTGTAAGACGCACCCAAGACCCTTTTCGTTCCCCGTTTTTTATAAGCAATTTCGGCATAAATCAGCCCACAAATGATTAGACATATTTATTTTAAATATTTAGATAATTTTTTGATGTGCTCTTGTGCCATTTTAATTTGGGCGCTATCTGTTTCGTATTTTAATAAATCTTTCCAAGCGTTAACAGCCTTTTTGTAATCATTTTTCATTTCATAAACAATAGCTAATTCTTTTAAATACATCGGCTGATCGCCTCTTAACTGCAACGCTGCGGTCAATGCTTCTTGGGCTTTATCGAGCAATCCCTGTTTAATATAAGCTTGCCCCTGATTAAAATGAGCTTCAGCTTGTTCTAAAAGAACAAGAGAACTGTTGGTTTCTTTGACCAAATCTTTTTGTTCTGCCCAAAAACAAAATTTATTCCATGATATTCTCTTTAAAACGGACAGGACTTTATCATGGTAGATAACCCCGGCGATCACAAAAAAAACAAATACAAAAAGTTTTCCTAAAGGCAATTGAAATGTTTTTGAAGATTTTTTATCAACCCTCTTGTTGCAAGAGGCAGAAATAGGCTTAGGGACATTATCATTTTGAGTTGCCCCCTGCACAACACTTTTGATATCTCGCATAGATGCATGGGTTTGTCCTTGCATAGAATATGTCAGTTTCTCGAGATCTTTTTTAAGTTCTTCTGCAGAAAAATACCGGCTCTTAAGCTCTTTGGCCATTGCTTTATTGATAATCATTTCAAATTCCAAGCTGATTTCTGGGCGAAGTTGACGGACAGACACGCCCGTCTGCGTCTGGTGCTTATGTAAAAATTCCTGCAAGGTTTCCCCAGTAAAAGGAAGAGACCCGGTGAGCATTTCATACATCGAAATTCCCAGAGAATAAATATCTGTACGGATATCTACTGGGTCCCCAGCGATTTGTTCAGGGGACATATACTCAGCTGTTCCTAAAGATGAGCCTTCCATCGTGACACTGGTCCTGCCTAAGATTTTGACAAGTCCATAGTCCATCAACTTAATTCGGCCATCAGGCATAATCATAATATTGGCCGGCTTGATATCCCGATGGATCATTCCCAACTGATGCATGTGCCTTAATGCATCCGCAATACGGATACTAACTTCAAGGGCCCGATCAATCGACAGCGGTCCTTTGGCTTTAATCAAGTTTTTTAGGTTCTCGCCTTCCAAAAATTCCATGACAAGAAAATGTTTCCCATCCTGCATCCCTGAATCATAAACTTCAATCATATTCGGATGCTTTAACTGGACCATCGCCTGCACTTCCCGATGAAACCGCTCTACCGTCACCCGGTCAACCATCATCGGCGGCAAGACTTTTATTGCAACAGTTTTTTGAGTCGCAGGATTTAAGGCCTTATAAATAATCCCCATCCCGCCTTTGCCGATCTGACGCAAGATTTTATAGTGCCCTAATTTATTTTCCATAAAAGTTTAGCCCGCAAGATTATTTGTGCCCTTTCCAATAAGCCACCGAAAATCCAGAACTGCCTCCGGTAAAATTAGGGGGGTTCAAAGATGAATTAAAAACCCAGTCTGTTCTGGCAATCGTAGCCATACTGATCATGCCACCGCTGACAATAGCGCCATTGATCGAATGTCTGGGGGTGGGAGACGCATTCCATACATTAAGCGAAATATTCCCGCCGGCATAAATTAACCCGTGGATATTGACAACCCCCGGCGATATATTTCCTAAACTTAAAGTCCCTGAAGCTACAAGAGCAGGATCATTTCCCGTCGGCGTTATCGTCAGGCTGCTGACCTGAGAGATCGACAAATTCCCGTTGACGATTAACGACCCGTTGATGGTCAAAGGTTTTGTTCCCCCAAAATTGATCGTGCATGACCCATTGACATAATGGACGCCTGTTACCGTCGGAGAAAAAGGCGTAACCCAAAGACAATCCGTATGCCTGTTTCCCGCCGGCGCGTAACTAAACCATGGTCCGCCCGGGCTTGTGATCGTTGTTGGAATTGACAAACTCACGTTGTTTTGTGTGACTGTCCCTGTCACCGTATGTTGCGTCGTAAAGTTTGAGGTAATGACACTGTGCGCATCGACATTGCCTGTCACTGTGCTAAAATCACAATTCGTCACCGAAGGGATGCTGATGCCTGCCATAAAAGCACCGGTCCATTTCTTTGGTACGACCTTTTCTTGCATTGTACGCGCAATCCCTTCGCTACCCGTACTCCCGCTTCCAGAAATAATTCCCGTCGAAGAATTATACGAGGCGGAGTAATCCATAGTGCTATCGCCATTTAAATCCTGCAAAGGGATATTACCCAAACCGTCTGAGTCTTTGTCAAAATTATTCGCAAGCTCGGCAATGGAATGCTGTATGGCTGATTCTGAATTATAAAACACCTTAAGGGTATCAATTTGATTTCGGGCAATCTGCAGTTGAGTCCTTGCCATAATCAAGTATCCTAAGCCAAGGTTTAAAAACAAAACCATCAGGACAATTGCGGTAACAAAAGCTATTCCTCTGTTATTTATTTTCATCGGAGTTTTCCCTAAAATTACTTTCCGCGAAAGTTGGCCATGGTCCTGACTGTAATCGTCTTCGCATGCGTATCTTGAAAAGTCATTTCGAAAATAAGTCCTATCGCCAAAGACAATGGATCTGAACCACCCAAAGAGACGACATTGCCAGAAGCGTCCAGCTTAACCGGGACAACACTTGTAAACGTTACGCTGATCCCTGTGGCCGCATCGCCGGCAACAATCTTTTTAATCCCCCCGTCGACAGAACGCTGCAAAGTATTGCCGAGTATTTCGTAACGGACAACTTCTGTCGTTGTATCATCTGTGTTAATCAAAACCTTTGTCGGAAATTCAATCACCAGCCCATTGGCCTGTGTGAGGCCCGTGGCATAACGCAGCTCTGAACTTAAGCGAGCCATGGCCATCCGGGCATGCTGCAAGAGTTCGCCCTGCTGATTATTGACATTCCAACTTTGTTTGCCGACCTTAAAAACCAACAAAAGCGACGCCAAAAGAAGCGCCCCGATGGCAATCCCTAAAGTCGCCTCAAGCAGTGTAAACCCGGCTTTTGCATT
>JAYRHV010000191.1:0-1680 GCA_041907165.1 Candidatus Omnitrophota bacterium
AAAATAATTGAAAATCCAGAATTGCCGACATTTCGGTTATCTCCAAAACAATATTATGCGGATCGACGCGATACTTCTTTATCAAATCAGAAACACGTTTAAAATCAACCGACTCAATAAAATACGGATTGCAGTTTAAAAATATTTTTCCGGAATAATTCTTTTTGGCGATCACACAAAGCGCATTGGACCATGATAAAAGTTCGACCTCAGGATAAACCCCAAACTGCAAAGCCATTTTAAAAAACTGCTCAGGATTTTTCAAATTGCCCGCCGTGACAGGACGCGTCAGCGTTTCAAACCCTAAAAGTTCAAATGGCTGCAACTGATAAATCGGCTGATAATACGAAACAATATCCCGATCATAAAGAATCCGATGAAGCTCGGTCACTGTTTTTTCATCCCCTGTCGAGGAACCATCCCGTCGACGAAATACAGCATCCATACGGGCAAACAACTCTTCATGATCACAAGGCTTTGCCAAAAAATCATCCGCTCCCAGATAAAGACTTCGCACCCGGTCTTCACAAACCGAATAAGCGCTTAAAATAATGACAGGGATATGTTTTAATTGTTCGTCTTCTTTAAGGCGACGGCAAACTTCAAAGCCGTCAATGTCGGGCAGGATCAAGTCAAGGACCACGATGTCACACTTCGGCGTGACTTTTCTAAAAACTTCCGCGCCAGAATACGCAGTTTGAACATCATAGCCGCGCGTTTCCATCAGCATCTGCAAAATACGCGACTGATGTTCTTCATCATCGACAAGTAGGACTTCTTTAGGTTGGGTCATATTGCTTTGCATACGCCTTCCCTAGAAAAGAATTGATACAGCGACTCTAAAAGATCACACGAGAATAACCATCACAAGTATAAATTTATTTGATGGAGTTGTCGATGGCGGGCAAAAACTATTTTTTAAAAAAAAGAAATCCTGGGGCGCCGCAACATATTATCGCGCATGGATTTAAGAAGTTTTTTAATGGCTAAAGAAAGCGCTCACAATAATTCCAAAAAACTGACAACTAAATGGCCTACGTAGAACTACGTAATCCGGGTTAATTGGGGAGACCAAAAATGCGAAAGGTCATCGGGATCCCCTGGTCCACGCAAGGGACACTGCGGCTGATTTCGGTAAACTGATGCAAAACGTCAGGGAAAAACGTGTCGCACGAAAATTCTTTTTCTATGCACGTCATATAAATCTTGCGGCACGATGGATGAAGAACGGCCTGTTGAAAGATTTGAGCTCCGCCAATCACAAAGATTTCGCCTAGATTGTTTTTTTTACTTTGCAAAAAATCTAACGCATCTTCCAAACTTTTGGCATGAAAAACGCCCTCAGGCACGATCAACTGCGCTTGTCGAGAAATCACGATATTAAGCCTCCCCGACAGAGGCCGAAATGCCGACGGAATCGATTCCCACGTTTTGCGTCCCATGATAACGGCATTTGTCTTTTCCTGGGATATCGTTTGTGTCGTGATTTTTTTAAAATATTTTAAATCCGACGGCAAATGCCATGGCAAAAGGCCATTTTTGCCAATGCCAAATTGACTGTCAACGGCTACAATAATGCTAAATGGGATCATAAAAAAGTTTATACCGCGATTGGGAATTTAATAAAGGCATCATGCTGATAATCGACCAGCTCAATGTCTTCAAACACAAAGTCTAATA
>JAYRHV010000192.1:0-3128 GCA_041907165.1 Candidatus Omnitrophota bacterium
AACATCGAGCAGGTGACAAGCATTGTTTTTCAAAATGTGAAAGTTTTGGCCGTCGGGACCAATTTGCAGGCGACCGGCGGTTATGAGCAGCAGCAGGCAGCCGGGGCGCTGAATATTACGTTTGCTTTTACGCCGGAAGAAGCCGGACTTATGTCTTTTATGGAAAAAAACGGGCAGCTGCAGTTGGTTTTGCGTGCGCCATCAGAAACCAAGATTGAAACATTGCAAAAAGCGGATTGGCAAAATTTGGCCGAATATGTTTTTAGTAAACAGGGAACAGAAATTTCTGCCCCAGTTTCACAAGCGAATTTAAAACCTGACACAGAGAAAAAGACAGACGCCAAGCCATTGATAGAAATTTTTAAAGGTGGGGTCCAGCAATAAATTGCAGGGTAAGGACATTCAATCCTTTTGAGGGAGACTTTATTTTTATGGGCATCGATCAATCTTCGTTGAAAAAGATTCCAGCGCTTTTTTTGGCAACACTGCTTTGTTTAAACCTTGTTTTCCCTTCTTGTGTTTTCGCACAACTTCAAAATGTAGTGGATATTACAAAAGATGATAGTGTTTTTTTGTATGTCGGCGATTTGGTGACGGTAAAAGTTAAATCATTGACCAAAATTGCTGTTGCTAATCCCGGGGTTGTGGATATTGCTAATGCTTCCGCGGATGAAATGACGCTCGTCGGCCGCAAGGTGGGAGAAACCCAAATCTTTATTTGGGATGAAAACGGGAAAAAACAAATCGTAGCGCGCGTTGTTTCGACGGACCTTAATACGATTGCCAATCGCATAGGGTCTCTGATTCAATCGGCAGGGATTGTCGGAGTTTCTTTTGAAAAAAATTATAATGAAGGCAAGATTATTTTAAGCGGATATTTGAGCAAGAACGAAAAAAAGAAGCTAGACGAAATTGTAAAAGATTTTAGCGAGAGCATTCTTAACTTAGTTGTCGAAGAAGGCGAACTTATTCAAATTGATGTTCAGTTTTCAGAGTTAGACACGACGCTGACTAAAGCGTTGGGATTTGACTGGACCACAGGGACTGAATTGTCGTTGAAATTTCAAGAAGCTTTGCCTACCCAAAACGGAAGTTTTGCGGATTTATTTAAAATTGGCGACTTTACGAGAACTTCGGCAATCATATCTGTCGTTGACTTATTGATTAAGGAAGGCAAGGGACGCGTTCTTTCTAAGCCTTCTTTGGTTGTAACCAACGGCGAGCAGGCCTCTTTTCTTGTCGGAGGCGAAATTCCTATCCGCACGACTTCAACGGCGGTTGGCGGTGGAAGTGTCCAAGAGAATGTGACTTTTAAAGATTACGGCGTTGAGCTTACAGTGACCCCAGAGCTGCGCGACGGAAAGATTGATATTAAAGTCAATGTTACAGTAAGAGATATTGATGCTTCCAACGCTGTCGGCAACGACGTGGCTTTCTTAACCCGAACCGCGACGACGAAGGTCAGGCTTGCTGACGGGCAGACCATTGTTTTGGCTGGGATGATTCAGCGCAGGCAGTCAGACACAGTAAAGCGCGTTCCTTTTTTAAGCAAAATTCCTGTTGTGGGGATGTTGTTTAAAAATACAAATAGCCCGAATAATGAACAAGAGTTGGTTGTGTCTTTGACGCCCAGAATTTTAAAAGATTTACCAAGCGAGAAGACCAAAAATATTTCCAGCGCCCAAGCGTCTAATCAAGAAAAAAAATCAGACAATTCTAAAAACGAGAATTTGACAGAAAGCAGCAGGTCCGATAGTAAATCTGAAGTTAAAAGAGTAGAGGCTGGTCTTGAAAAAAACCAAGAAGCTAACTTAGCGTCGAAAGACAAAGCTGCTTTGTCCGAAAATAATATGTCCAAGGATATGAAAAAAGATGTCAAAAAATCCGCGGCAGTGTTAAGGGCAGAAAAAAAAGCTGCTGCAAAGAAAGCCAAGGCTGATGCAAAGGCTGCGAAGGAAAAATTAAAGAAGCAAAAAGCCCTGAAAGACAAATCAAAGAAAGACGTTAGTGATTCTGTAAAAAAGAATTCAAAGAATGATAATGATAAGAAAACAGCGAGCGCTAATGTTAAAATGACCGCATCAGCCTCTGCCAAGGTTGTGGACCAGAATCAAAAATCGATTGATGACCCCAGCTTGAATATATCATTGGATGATCCCCGATTTGTGGACCCGCAAAATGTTTTAACCGATCAAGAGATTGAAGCGATAAAGGAAAAATATAGCAAAAAGATAAAACAGATGATGGCAGAAACAATTTCGTATCCGTATGAAGCTAAAGAGTCTCATTGGGAAGGCACAGCGATTCTAAATATCACCATTCTTCCCGACGGGAATGTAAAAAATGTGGCTATCAGCAAGTCTTCAGGGTATGCGATTTTTGATAAAGATGCAGTCAATACCGCAGAAATTCTCTCCCCCTATGATCGTTTTATGCCGGCTAAGAACTTGCGGGAATTGGTTGTTTCTGTTGCGGTTGAATATAGTGAGAAAGCCATTCTAGGGACAGTCGCAGCTGAAAAAAATTAAACCTTGTCGTTGCGGGACAACCAAAGGCAAATTTTGCATTTTATTTTTTTAGCGCAAAGGATCTGATGCGCAAAGGATTGTAATGCAAAATTTGGGTTAATAAATGGAATCACGGATCATAACGATTTTCGGCAACAAAGGAGGGGTTGGCAAAACCTTTGTGGCTGTTAATCTGGCAACAGCGTTGGCATTATCAGACAAGCGCGTTTTGTTAATTGATATTGATTTTCAGGGCGTCCATGATATGGCCCGCATGCTTAATTTGGCTCCCCGATTTGCTTTAGTCAATCTTCTTTCTGAAATTGAAAAGACAGAAGACCCTTCGATTATTAAAAAATATGTCATCTCGCATAATTGCGGTCTTGATTTTTTGCCGGCGGTCCTGCAGGCCAAGCAAGCCGGACATATTACCGCCGAAAACATCAAGCCGTTTTTCCGCAAAGCTGTTTTGGTTTATGATTATATTATTATCGACGCAGGAAATTCTTTTAGCGAAACACTTTTAAGTGTTTTAGATAATTCCAATCTTATCCTTTTGGTTGTCACGCCGGACATTTTGGCCGTTTATCAAATCAAGTGGTGCATTGAACTTTTGCAGAG
>JAYRHV010000193.1:0-2665 GCA_041907165.1 Candidatus Omnitrophota bacterium
CACTGATAATTGTCATGGCGCCTATAAGCAGTTTGCCATCAGCAGTGGCGATTCTTTTTAGCTCATCAATTTTGCCTAAACTGATAATGTGGCTGGGGGTTTTGGACCCTTTGCGTTTCATAAGTTTAAGGCTGTTTAAAAGAAACGTCCCCCCTGCTAAAATGCGGGCATCTTCGAGTGTTGCTTGCAGTTTGGCAGCTTCTACTATCGTTGTCGGTGTATGTAACGTAAAAGGTCGTAGTAACATATTGTTTTTATACTAGCTAGATTTTTTGTGTCGTCAATCTTTCTTTTTCTCTAAGTCTTCAATGGCCATCTCGACAACGGCCAAGTCCCAGCCGTGGGAGGCGATTTCGTGTTTGAGCTCTTGCGCAGGCTTTGAGTCCAATAAACGGTGACGTTCAAGATATTCCTTGAGGATTTGTAAATTAAAAAGCTGATGGACATTGAGCTTCCAGCGCAGCGGTTGTTCTTTTACCTTTTTATTGACAATATAGGCTATCGCGGCAAAAAAAAGCGGCAAGAGCAAAACAGCTAACGAGCCGTAGAATTGCGCAGGTTGTGATTTTCCCAAAAGATAAGCCGCTGTTTCCCAGAAGCAGTCAAAAAGATAATGGGCCGTAATCACAGCAAGAATGCCAAAACGCAAGTAGACATAGGACAAAAAAAGCCCCAAGACGGTTACTTCCATACTTCGAAACCACATCGGAAAAACAAGATAACCGCTGTGCCCGTAGCCCCAGACAATTGACGCGATCAGACAGGCTAGAAAAGTATTTTTAAAGAACTTTTTGGCAATATTAATACCGAAGTAACGAAAACAAATCTCTTCGGACAAACTGGCGGTTGCAGCCAAAATAAAAGCACCCAGCGCAGGCCAAGAACTGGCTGAGAGTTGTGTCATCCAGCTGTATTCGATCCAAACGCCAAAGTATCGCTGGCCGATTTCAAAGCTGGCTGATTGGATGCCGATCATGATGATGGCACTTAAAGTACCGATCAAAATAGTTTGTGTGACATGACGGGAAAAGAATGTTGTACGGATATAGTAGAGGAAAGATCCTTGTTTGTTTTTTGGAAAAACTTCCTGATGCAAGGATGCCCCAGCTAAAGCGGGCATAAGAACCGCTAAGACGGCGATAAACATGTTCATAACCGTTAATGTGATGTTTCTCCATAGATACCACACAATCGGTTGTGTCGTCGGGTAATGGTATAATACGTTTTCAAAATTATTGCAATAAGACAAAAGATAAAGCCCAAAGACCAGCGCGGTCAAAGCAACGCAAAAGTTTTTGACAGAATGCATGATAATATTGTTACGGTGCACAATGACATGATAAATGCACGATGTCAAAATGATATAAAAGAGAATCCGAAAAATGGTGCCAATATTCCACCCGACACTTTGATTGCTTTCTAAATGACGTAAGTAGGCATCGGGTATTTTTAAATAATTTTTGTAGAACCCTAGTATTTCATCACCGCTGACAGTAGCCCCAGTGCTTATGACCGCCCAACCGTCCTTTTCATCGTCGCTCCATCGGACTTTAGAGTCATTGTGTTCCCAAGAAAAAGAATAATCCGTCCTTTTCTCCTGTTTTTGCGAGGTGGTTTCTTGAGGCGTGTAATATTGCGGGTTAAAGTTGAATTTCTTTTTAAGAAAATTTATGGCTTTTTCACGGGCCGTATCTTCGCTTTGGCTGGGACGAAAAGCGCTGGCATCAATGGTATGCGTATAACTTATTATTTGCCCTGTTGCCGCGCTTATCGAAAAGCTGTATTCTTGTTTTTGATTCTCTTTAAAGAAACGCACATCCCATAAAAAAATTTCAAAATTAAATTTTTTAAAGAAGGCCAGCTCATTTTTAAAACCTAAAGA
This sequence comes from Candidatus Omnitrophota bacterium, assembly GCA_041907165.1. Taxonomy (GTDB): domain Bacteria; phylum Omnitrophota; class Gorgyraeia; order Zapsychrales; family JANLHA01; genus JADLGJ01. Next base: position 1,883 of record JAYRHV010000193.1, read on the forward strand.
TTTTTGCAAGTATCGATCCGCCGCATCCCGTGTATTAAAAATTGTTGCATGATTATAGCTGGTAAGCTCGCGGGGACTTAGCCCGATTTCTTGGGTAAGATAATTGCAGGCGATTTTTAGCGCTTCTTGACGTCCGACGGAAAGATCGATAAAAGACAATTGCGGGGCTGTAAATTTTTGCCATGTCCAAATGGACAAAAAGCTTAATGCCAAGAACAAGCCCCACTTTTTTTTAGAGATGGCCAACATAGTTTACAATAGTCGAATGGTTTCTTTTGGCAGACGTTTGAGTTCTTGCGCGCCTAAGATTTTTACAGCCCAGCGCACGATTTTGAGTTTTCTCTCCAGCCGGGCATCGGGCGTGATTGTTTTTTTAAGAGTGTTGCGAGATAAAAAAAGCACATTGCGCAGCGTGTTAAACATAATACGCGCTTCCCGGCTGCTGTTTTTGCCTTTGGCAATGATATCATTAAGCGCTGATTCAGCCATTTCATTAATTGTGACGTTGTAATGGTCAAGTTTGAGAATCAGCGCCGGGACCATTGAATCAAAATATTTGTACCGGTCTAAAAGGCACAGAGTGTGCATGATCTCAACTTCGACAAACGCTGAATTCGTCCGGCTGATACGACGGATTAAATCTTGTTCGACTTGAATCTTTTCACGTCCGACAACAGTTAAACTATATTTTTCTTTAAAAACGCGAATGGCTGCGGCAATTTGATAAAAATTGATCGCATCATCATTGATCCGGCCGAGGATTGTTTCTTTAGATTCATTGGC
>JAYRHV010000194.1:0-4525 GCA_041907165.1 Candidatus Omnitrophota bacterium
CGGAATCACACGGTTTTTGATGCGCAGAGCTTGCGCATAAACCGTATGCAAAGTCGAAACCAACTCTTCGCGTTTGGTTTTAAATTCTTCTAAGATCGGCCCCATGAGCATCCCAGCCGCCGGAAAAACATGTCCGCCGCAGTTAAGACCGGATTCAATACGATATTCTGAAATCCACAAACCTTTTTTAGCAAAAAACTTTCCTTGAATCAAAGAAGAACGATAATCGGAAACCTTCAAAATAATTTTCTTTTTAATAAAACCGGTCGCATCAGCGTAAAAATCTTTGAATTCTTCGACGTAGCTATAGAGCCGCTGATTAATCCCAGCCGAAAATACAATGGCCGATTGCAAGGTGCTTTCGCCATAACCGCGCAAAGCAGCCAGAGCATCGCTGTACACCGAAGGCAACAGAGTCCCGTCTTTGGCATAATTTAAACGGTCGAGCTTGGTCATAATATTGACATTAATATCTCCGGGCGCGATCATGTTGCGAAGGATTTCTTGCAAATTCTTTTGAGCGGCTTGATCAGTGGTCAAAAGCATTTGGTTATAAAGTTTTTTAACAGGGGATGTTTCAGGCAAAAGTTCAAAATATTTGGTGATTTCACTGCCCGTCACAAAGTCGGAAGCTTTCAATTCTGCAAATTGTTTTTTGACAATCCGGTCTAATAAATTAAGGTAAGCGGTAATCCGCTTGGCACGAAAATCTTCGTCATATTTGGTAATCGGGGTATAACTTTCGCCGGTCTTTTCACAATAAAACTTGCGCATTTCTTCAATCAAGGTATCATCGACCAGCGAAATGACAGACGAAATCCCGTAACGCGCCACCTTGACAGGCGAGTCAATCGAGAAACCGGTTCCCATGACGGGGATATGGAAAGTATGTAGCTTGTTCATAGATAACCTTTCTTGCACTTGTGATTATACGCTTAAAGATATGATAAGCAAGCGTTATTATCCCAGCTACCCGAACTTTAAGCGTGTTGGGCTTAAAGTCAATTATGTTTCCAGAGCCGCTGTAATTATTTGCTGATAAAAAAGTTATGTATCAAATGCAAAAAGTTTTGCGTTTTAAAATTTTTTATAATAGAATGCTCGCACTTATAAGGAAAATAATATGATCAATGAATTTTATGGACAGTTAACAAAGCAAAGTTTAGCCGGTGAAATTTTAGACCCAGCAACCTGTCAGCAAATTTTGATTTCTCCTGAAATTGATGTTTTCCCCCTGATCAATGCGGCGTATGAAATCCGAAAAAAGTTTTATGGTAAAGTTGTCAGCATCCACATTATCAATAATGCCCAAAACGGCTATTGCCCTGAGGACTGCCATTATTGCGCTCAAGCCAAATCGTCACAGGCGGATATTGTCGAATACCCCTTAAAGCCAGACGAAGAAATTTTAGACGAAGCCAAGCAAGCGTATGAAAGCGGCGCCTTTCGCTATTGTATGGTTTTCGCCGGTCGCGGGCCGTCAGACCGGCGTACGCAACATTTGGCAAGTTTAATCCAAAAAATCAAAGCAACCTATCCGATCGAAGTTTGTGTTTCGGCAGGACTTCTAGACAAGCAAAAAGCGCAGGTCCTTAAAGACGCTGGACTCGATAGGCTAAACCATAATCTCAATACTTCTGAAGATCATTATCCCAACATTTGCACGACGCATACCTATGCCCAGCGCTTAAATACGCTTAAGGCCGCAAAGGACGTTGGGTTGGAAGTCTGTTCGGGCATGATTGTTGGTATGGGCGAAAAGGCAGAGGATATTATTTCAGTCGCACGGCAGCTGCGGGCCATTGACGCTAAATCAATCCCCATTAATCTATTAGTCTCAATTGACGGTACACAATTAAAAGAGCATCCGGATCTTTCGCCGGAATATTGTTTGCGCGTTCTGTGCTTGTTTCGATTTTTAAACCCTCGCGCCGAAATCCGTATCGCCGCGGGACGTGAAATCCATTTGCGCGAACAGGAAGTTTTGAGTTTATACGTGGCCAATTCACTTTTTATGGACGGCTATTTAAACACGCAAGGCTCATCGAGGTTAAAAACACTTCGGATGATCCGTGACGCCGGATTTACGATCAACTCCGAGCAGGATCTGCAAGAATTATTAGACGTCGAATTCCAGTGCGCCTGCGGCAAAACGCTCGACGAAAAGGAGCTTTTTTTAAAAAATTTGCGTGATTTACGTCCTTTTCTTGAAAAAAATATTTTAGTTTCCGGCCGCAAATGCGGTTAGGGTAAATCCAAACGTTTATTGGGAGATCAAATGAAAGAAAAGTTAAGCCTGTCCCGTTTCGAATTATTAATGGACGCCGGCTTCGGCGCGCAAAAAGCAGGGGATATTCTTATCCGCGCTTTTGCCAAAACCGGCCGCTATGTTTATATCGAACCGATGATCCCTGCGGAAATCAGCCCGCCGCCGCGCACACGCGCTGCTTTGTCCGGCGTTATTATCCGCGTCGGGGATTTTGATATTACCAATATCGGTAACTATACCGATCTTATTGTTTCTTCGCATGAAATCTGCCTTGACCGTCGTTTAGACGATGATGAAAATAACCCCAAATGCCGAATTCTCTTGGATATGGGCAATAAAGTCGGCAACGAGGAATCTTACGAAAAAGTTTGCAAGCGCGTTTCTCAATTAGGCTTAAGTCTTTTTCCTTTTGAAATTGACGAAACAGCCAAAGCTGTCATTAAAGGTTTAGGGGGCAAAGGCGAGAACCTCTATTATTTGGGGATGCTTAGCGCCATTTATAATATGCCTAAAGATGTGCTTATCGAAGAAATTAAAATAACTTTTGGCAAAAAACTCGTCGGCAAAATCATGGATGATAATCTATTGCTCTTTGAGCATGGTTATGATTTTGCGCAAAAGAACATCGATATATCTCTTGAAGTCCAAGGCATTGAAAAAGCCCGTAAAGATCCTATTTTAATTGATGGCAATACTTCGATGAGCATGGGAATTATTGACGCTGGGATCAAGCTCTACAGTGGCTATCCGATTACCCCGGCTTCGTCGATTATGCACACGCTGGCCAAGGAATTTCCCTCCTACGGCGGCATGGTCCATCAGGCGGAAGACGAAATTGCCGCTATCGGCAGTGCCATTGGCGCTTATTTTGGCGGTGTCCCGTCGGTGACGTGCACATCTGGCCCGGGGCTTTCACTTAAACAAGAATTTATTGGGTATGCCAGTTCTGCTGAAATCCCCATAATCATTATCGATGTCCAGCGCTCAGGCCCATCGACGGGTATGCCGACTAAAACAGAACAAAGCGATTTGCCCGCCGCGATTTTTGGGAATCACGGGGACAATACAAAAGTCGTTATCAGTGTTTCCAATGTCATCGATTGTTTTTATGCCCCTCAAATGGCGCGATATCTGACCGAAAAACTGCGGTTGCCGGTATTGATTCTCTCTGATTTTTTAACTGCCAACAGCTATAAAATTATTGAGAAACCAGTCGTTAATCAGATTAGCGATATTAACGCCATTCCGGATTTTGTTTTTGAACGTTTTCATATCAGCCGCCTTCCTGAGCATATTGAAATGGTGCGCGATTTACAATCGAATCCCGGAGAAGAAGGCAAAATGCGCCGGATCACAGGCCTTAACACTGACCACGACGGAAAAATCAGCTATGCCGCCGATGTCAACCAGCGGGCGCACAGAATCCGCAATGAAAAAATCCATCACGTGCGCCGTGCTTTGCGTTTGCCGGAAATGTTTGGAGACGAGAGCGCCGAAGTCCTTGTCGTTGGATGGGGCAGCACTCGGGGAGTCATTGAAGAGGCAATTAATATGTGCAAAAAACAAAATATATCAGCCTCAGGGATGCATTTGCGCATTGTTTACCCTCTGCCGCTTATGTTAACGGATGTTTTTAAAAAATATAAAAAAGTTGTTACGGTTGAATTATCCTACGGCGATGACCTTAAGCAGCCGCCTTTAGCTTCACTTCTGCGGGCTGAAACACTCGTCGATGTCAAAGCGCTTTGGTGCGGGGCAACCGGCCGGCCGTTTCGTCCACGAGCTTTAAAGGAAAAAATTGAAAAATTTATCAATCAGCTATAGTTTTTAGGAGAAAATCATGAGCCCTGACGCACAAAACACTCCCGCGGGACTTACAGTCAAAGACCTGCAAACCGACAATCCCCGTTGGTGTACCGCCTGCGGTGACTTTGGTATTTTAATGGGGATGAAACGTTTTATGGTCGACAAACAGCTTTCTCAAGTGACGACCGTCAATGTTTCCGGGATAGGCTGTTCAGGCCGGTCACCCAATTATATCAATACCTACGGGGCACATACCATTCACGGCCGGCCGATCACTTTTGCAACAGGTCTTATTTTGACCCGCCCGGATCTACAAGTTTTTATCCATGCCGGAGATGGTGATTCTTTAAGTATCGGCGGCAACCATTTGATTCACGGCATTAACAAAAATCTTAATTGCGTTTTTTTACTTTATGATAATGAGCTGTACGCTTTGACCAAAAACCAAAC
>JAYRHV010000195.1:0-2589 GCA_041907165.1 Candidatus Omnitrophota bacterium
ATCGCTTTTAACCCCACAATTTCATTAAGAACAGGAATGACTAAAGTGACTTTCATAAAATCTCCCTTATTAGATGTCCATACCAAAACAAGATTTCTTCCTATTGTAACCTTGGTCTATAAAGTTTTCCACGATAAAGAAAGTTATTCTGGGATCTTGGATTTTTCTAAAATCAACTGCGCATTTTCATAAACACTCATAAAAGAAAACTGCCGGCGTTTAAGGAAAGTCTTTCCATCCAATTTTAAAAATGCCGGGGGATCAGAAATTTCTGAAATCACTTCTGGGATATTTGCGTCACCCCCAAGAGTCGAAGAAACATTATTAACTCCCAGATGGTAAATCCTCAACTGAGGATTTTCTCTTTTTAACAATATCCACAGAGGGTATTCCCAGTCATCGTTACCTAATAAAAGGCCAACGTTTAAGTCGTACCGTAAACAGGCGGATTTCACCGCAACCACATACGGCAGAGCCATAAATTTTCGATAAAAAAAATACTGTTGGACCCTGCTCATATTAAAAACATTTTCTTTGCCGATCAGCGGATGGCGCTCATTACAAAATAACGAAGGGCCAGCAGCTAAAATAAGGATACTGATGATCAGGCCAACGCACCAACGCCAATACATTTTTTCTAAAATCAAAGCTATGACCGGCATGCTCATCAAAAAAAGCGGTAAATGCAAACGGCTGTTAAACAATTGCCATTTAAAAAGCGCACAAAATATCCCAAAGCCAGCCATGATAAGCAAGACATAAATTCTTAGAAGCAATCGGGAATTTCGCGACATCAACACAGCCGCAAAAATAAACAAAGCCAATAAAAAATGAAACGGATTGCCGGAAATATCTTCATTAGTCGACGCAGCAAGAATATCAAAATCACTCCAACTATTATTTTGCGCATTGCCAAACAAAGCAATAATTCTTTGTTTCATAAAATGATTGACCGCCGGCAACGGCGTTGCTAAATGCAAAGCGCTGTTTCGAACCACGTTCGATAAACAATTAGTAACCATGTTACCTTTATTCACATAATCTTCACTCCCGGCTGATAACGGCGCACCAAAAAGCTGGATATTGCGGCTATAAAATCTCGCGTTAACCGCCAAACAAATTAAAACAATGATGCAAATATCGCGAAAAATGATCGGACGTTTTTTGTATGCTCCGACGAGTATAAAACACAGTATCCACGGCGCTGCATAAACGTAGGCCGAGCCCTTCGTCAATAAAGCAAACGCCAAACTTAAAGATGCCCCAAAAAGTTCAAACCAACGTCTACGTATTTGCTCATACGTTTTGAGCAGTCGCAAAGAAAAATATGCAAAACATAAAAGCCAAAAGCCAACGGCCAAATCATTTTGCGTGCTGGTCCCCTGCAGAATCGCCATCGGAATCGTCACAGTCAAAAGTCCAGCCAAAATTTGCCCGCTTTTTCCAGCGCCAAGTTCTAGTGCAATTAAACTGACGACGATAGCCGAACCTAAAAAACTAAACCATTGGATCAGATTCGCAAACTGATCGCTCCGGGAAAGAATCTGGAAATGCAAAATAAGATATTCGGCCCCGGGCGGTTGATAGAGTTGGCGAAGAATAGCTGTAGGATAATGCTCAACACTCTGGTTTTGTATCCAATGCATGACACGGGGCAAATGATACGTCATCGAATCCCAGTTGTTGGGGGCGGCCCAAAACGCATTTATTGCGACGATAAAAATGATTCCAACCGTCAGAATAATCCCAGCAATGTCCCAACTTGAAATTTTGTCAAAGCCATCGGCACTTGGCCTTTGTATTTTTCTTGGGGAAGATATTAAAAGACCTAATGCGGCAAAATTCACTAGCCCCCAACCCCCAGCCACCGCGAATTTTGTCAAACTATGAAAAACGCTCAAGCCCTCGACAAAGCTTACGGCGACAAAAGTCCAAGCCAAAGAGGCCCACACAAAAGCTAAACGTTTCCCAAAAGAGAATTTATTAAAAAAGAAGTAAAAAATTAAAACAAACGAGGTTAAAGGCAGAAGGCTGATCACTAATAAAAATTATCGTGTTTTTTTGATTAGGGCGTTGATACGCTTGAGGAGTTCTTCAAAAAATTCGTCCCCCGAACGGGTTCCGATGGGATCCTGACGCTTACCGCTTAAAATATCGTCTAGTTCCTTAAGGATACGATTGCTGGGGCCTAAGATCTTATTGGAGAGATAAAACATCCAGCAAATAATAACCAAAAGCACTGTTGTCATCGAAAAAAGTATCCATGGCACAACTTTATTAAAACTGTGCATATGGATAAACCACGGGATATCTTTTGTCAGCGTCGTCACATCGACATGACAAACAACAGCCAAATTCTTGTCGACGTAATTGATGTAGTAGAGTGTATAGAAAACCCCGGCACAAGCGACCAGACAAATCAAAAGTGCAGGAAGAAGGATTTGCTGTTGATATTTATTGACGTTGACAAATAAGAGACGTTTTAATTGCTGGCTCATGGAAAGGTTTTCCTCTTTCATTTCATAATTATACGCAGAGCTATTTAAAATACCAGAAAATTTACGAAATTAATTCTTAGACTTTCGCGCA
>JAYRHV010000196.1:0-1556 GCA_041907165.1 Candidatus Omnitrophota bacterium
CTGTCTTTGAAGAATACCTCAATAATATTCAAGAAAACAGTCAACAGCTTTTAAGTCAGCTGCGCGATTATCTTGACCGGCTTTCGTTTGAACCGGCAGAGGCTCTTGAAGTCAGCCGCAAAGCGGACCTTTATGATGATATCAAACGTAAATACGGACCGTCGCTGGATGATGCGGCAAAATATTTTGTTGAGGTTAAAGAAAAACATCGTTTGCTTTTGAATTTTGAACAAAGTGATTTAGAATTACGCGAAAAATTGGGTGAAGCGCAAAAAGAATTAAAAAAACTCGCCGCCAAGCTAACAGCGGCGCGCAAAAAAAGTGCCGGACTTCTTAAGGAAACGATTGAAAAAGAACTCAAGGATTTGGGGATTGATCATGTTTCCTTTGAAGCGCGGATTTTACCGGATGAGTTTCGTACAAACGGAAGTGACAAGGTTGTTTTTTATATCAGCCCCAATGCCGGGGTGGATTTAAAACCTTTGGCCGAAATTGTTTCTTCCGGCGAGGCAGCGCGGCTTATGCTCGCCTTAAAGAAAGCCCTCATTAAGGTCGATCCGATACCGGTTTTGATTTTTGATGAAATCGACGCACAGATTGGCGGTCGGCTGGGCACGATTACGGGCAAAAAATTAAAAGAACTTTCGCAAAGCCGGCAAGTGATTTTGATTACTCACCTGCCGCAGATTGCTTCTTTTGCTGACAGCCATTTTAAAGTCGTCAAAAAGGTCACCGGAGGCCGGACGGTGACCATGGTCAATGCTTTGGATAAAGATGAACGTGTTAAAGAATTGTCAGAAATGTTAAGCGGCAAAACGCAGAGCGAAATTTCGCTTTCGCATGCGCAGGCCATGTTAAGCAGTGCAAAGAAATAAGTAGGATAAATTTTTTAACTCACAAGACAATAAGGAGCAGAAATGAAACGGATTGCAGTTTTAACCAGTGGTGGAGATTGTGGTGGACTTAATGCAGTTATTAAGGGAGCAGCCCTTCTAGCCAACAAAAAAGGGGTCGCCTGTTATGTGATTCCCAACGGCTATGCGGGGCTTTATAATCTTGTCGATTTTGACAAATTAGTCGAATTGACGCCAGAACGTTTGGATAAAATCGATTTGAATTTGGCCGGTTCCGAAGCGGGCCATTCGCGCGTAAAGATTAAAAAAATTGAAGACGAAAAGAAGTATGACCGCATCAAAGCGGGTTTGAAAAAATTTGCCATCGACGGACTTGTGATTAGCGGTGGTGATGATTCGGGAAGCGTTATGGTGGACTTGGCTGCTCAAGGCATCAAATGCGTGCATGCGCCTAAGACAATGGACTTGGACTTGCAATCGTATTCTGTAGGTGGGGACTCGACGATCAGCCGTATTGCCGCTTTTGTCGAAGACTTAAAGACGACCGCTTATACGCATAACCGGATTTTGGTCATGGAAGTTTTTGGGCGCTACGCCGGCCATACCGCTTTTCGCGGCGGTGTGACTGCGGACGCGGATGCGGTTTTAATCCCGGAAGTCCCCGTTGATTTTGATGCGTTGTATGAACATTGCAAAACCAAA
>JAYRHV010000197.1:0-2942 GCA_041907165.1 Candidatus Omnitrophota bacterium
CAATCCCACGGGGTAAAATGAGTCAGGCTCACCCGCCAAAAAGTTTTGCCGGGCGTATATTTTGCTGGGTCATTTAAGCCTTTGACTTCGTCGGAAAAATCTCCGTTACCGTTTAAGTCATCCGGCTTGCCGTCGCCGTTAGCATCCAGTGCGTCCACAATCCCGTCAGCGTTGCTATCCAAAAGTTTGACCACGCGTCCATTCTCAGAGGCCACCCACACCCCCCGATCACGGTCGTAATAACCTACGGGCACAATTTCACCGACATTAAACCCAAGAAAATTATCAACATAAACGACAACAGGATTTTTAAACCTGACCCGGTCAACTCCGTCAACTTTAAGTTCCGCGCAATAGGTAAAGGCCGAGGTTGGCGGCAGGGCGGCCGGCATAGACGCCGGTGTTGTAAATTCGGTCGCGCGTACGTTTAATTTTGACAATTCAAACATGTCTTTGCCGTGTTCATCGACGGCGTAGGCTCGGTTGTCGCCGGCAATAACGACATTCGCCTGCCGTGTGCCCGAAGCATCTACCACTGGAGTACTCTGGTGGACAACGACACTGGTAGGATCGCCGTTTAGAGCAACTTCTGTGGCTTTAGAATCTTCGGCAAGCAATATGACGGTTTCGGTGATATCCACATCGTTGGGTGAGACATAAACTTGCCTGTGCGCTGTGATATACCCGTCTTTTTTGTAAACAATATTCAAGGTCCCGTTTAAATCCACGGGTAAAGAAAACTGGCCGTTTATGTCTGTCGTGGTTGTGCCGTATTCGGGATGGCCGTAGATAACAACCGCAACTTGCGAAAGCGGCAGATTATCTTTATCTTTGACCTGCCCACGGATAACGGCAAAGCGTTTGACATCGTATGTTTTGACGGTCGCATCTTGCGGAATGATTTCTTTGTAATTAGAGCCAAAGGTCCCTTGCGGTTGCTCGGCTGGCGTTGCCGTCACATAAACTGTTACTTTGGCATTCGCAGAGCCAAGCGTACCGCTTGCGGTAATCGTATAGGTCGTTGTGACCTTGGGCGTTACAGTAAAGGCTCCGTGATCCGAAGCGGCACCTATGGCATTATCAATATATAGAGAAGTTGCATTCGTTGACGTCCATGTGAGAGTGGTTGATTCGCCGCTTTTGATCGTCGTCGGATTAGCCGAAAAGTTTACCGTCGGTTTGGGCAAAACCGGTGCAGGTCCCCACGTTTTAGCGGTCATCTGCCGGGAATTGTTACTTATATTCACTGCATTTTTTGCGACGACAACAAGATAATAACTTGTATTATCCGCTAACCCAGAGAGTGTAAATGTATTAACATCCCCGACATCAAGAGCTGTTGGATACGTAAGCGAGGTTGTACCATATTTAACTATATAGCTTGTCGCCCCAGAAACTTTGTCCCATGTCAGAACCACTTTTCTAACCCCGCCACTTGCACCGCTTAAATACGGCGCCGGCAGCTGGGTTCTGGCGCTCATCTGTCGCGAGTAGGCACTGGCACTGGTCGCATTGTTGGCCACTACTACAAAATAATATATCGTGCTGTTAGCCAAACCGCTAACCGCAAAGCTATCCACATCACCGACAATCGTCGAAGAACTCATCGATGATGTTGGGCCATATTTAATCGTATAACTTGTCGCGCCAGAGACTTTGTCCCATGTGAGAGTAACTTTGCCAATCGATCCGATTGCGGTTTTGAGATTTGGAGCGGCAAGAGTAGCGGCCTGCGCTATAGAAGAAAAAAGCAAAAGAAAAAATATAGCCCAAGTTGCCAGAAGAAATTTTACACCGAAGTTTGAAATTTTAGACATTATCACCCCGTTTGGCAGGCATTAAAATATTTTTAAAATAACAATTGGGGTAGTTGCTGGAGAATAACTGAATATTAAGATGCCCTCAGTGAAATGTCAATTGAAATTTTTTAAAACAGCAGGATTACTTTGCCGCCAAAGCCGCGGATTTGGTCTCAATTGAGCTAATTAACTCGGCAAAAGACTTTTCGAATGCGACAACACCGTCTAAGAGAAGCTTTGCACAAATCACGTCCACATCGATCCCCTGCGTTTTAAGATCAATCATAACCAAACCCGCAGCGCCGGCTTCTTGGCCGTTGAGCGCCACTTTCGTTGCGCCATGATCCATAAAACTTTTGAGTGTTTTTTCGGGAACGGTATTGACCGTGTTTTTTGCGATCAGCTCATCGATGTATTTGACGTCGCTGTAGGCGGGATTTTTTGTCGAAGTTGAGGCCCAGAGCACACGCTCAAAACGAGCGCCAGAGGCGGCAAGTTTTTTGAAACGATTGCTGTTAGCCAATTCACAAGCCTTGGCATAAACCAATTGGCAATTAGCCACAGCCGCTTTACCTTTGAGAAAAGTTAATTTTTCTTTTTGCGAAACGGTTGGAATTTTTTTATCTAAAAGTTCATCGACGGTATTGTCAATGCGGCTGACAAAAACGCTGGCGACCGAAGCAATCTGACTTAAATCGCTTTGGGTTTGGCTTAAACGCTCCAAGCCTTTGATAAACGCATTGGCTGTGTTTTCATATTGTTTTAAAGAAAAAATAAGCGTCACATTGACATTGATTCCGTTGGCTAACAATTCTTCGATGACCGGAAAACCTGCCGGCGTCGCCGGAACCTTGATCATGATATTTTTGCGATTGGCCTTCGCGTACAAGCGCTTGCCTTCTCTAATAGAAGCCGCCGTATCATTGGCCAACTGCGGGTTGATCTCAAGGCTCACATAACCGTCTAATCCTTTGGTGGATTCATAAACCGGTTTTAAAATATCGCACGCCTCTTGGATATCGCGGATGGTCAGCTCCTCATAAATTTCAAAGGCTGTTTTGCCGGCGGCTTTTAGCTGGATAATCTTTTCATCGTAATCTTTGCTTTGGCTAATCGCCTGATTAAAAATGCTGGGGTTTGACG
>JAYRHV010000198.1:0-3361 GCA_041907165.1 Candidatus Omnitrophota bacterium
AAAAATTTGATGAAATCGTCAGTTTTGCCGAAATCGAGAAATTTGTTGATACACCCGTCAAACGCTACTCAAGCGGGATGTATGTTCGGCTTGCCTTTGCGGTTGCCGCACAGCTGGAGCCGGAAATTTTGGTTGTTGACGAGGTCTTGGCTGTCGGGGATATTGTTTTTCAAAATAAGTGTTTGGGCAAAATGGAAAATATTTCCAAAGAAGGCCGGACGGTCATTTTTGTAAGTCACAATATTGAAGCGATACAAAAGCTATGCAACCGTGGAATTATTTTGCACGAAGGCAAAGTATCGATGCAAGGCGATGTTGACCAAGTGGTTAATAAATATCTTGGCGAAGGGTTGGGATTGATTGGTGAGCAAGTCTGGCCGGACATACAAAAAGCGCCGGGCGATCAGGTGGTGCGGATGGCAGCGGTACGGGTTTTGGATAAAAATAATAAAGTCTGCACAAAGTTTGATGTGCGCGATCCTGTAACGATTGAGCTAGAGTACCATGTTTTAGAAGAAGGCCATCGGCTCTGCTCACAAATTTATTTTGTCAATGAATTAGGGCACGTCCTTTTTATATCAAAGGACAATTTAGACTCCCCATGGAAAGATAAAAGCTGCAGTGTCGGACATTTTAAAAGCCAATGCCATGTGCCGGGAGATTTTCTCAATGAAGGCGAGATTTCGATTGTCTATGGCATTGATACCGTGGGATCTTCTCTCATGGGACATGCGTCAACACGCGATGTTGTCCGGTTTAGAGTCAGCGATCGTATGGATCCAGCTGGGGTTCGCGGTAATTATCCTTTAACATGGCGGCATGACGGAATACGGCCTCGGCTGCAATGGACAGTACAAAAAACAATTTAATTTTTTAATCGTAAAGAAAGGGATTTGTTATGTCGGTTTTTATTATTGCAGAAATTGGAATTAATCATAACGGGGATATCAATATCGCAAAAGATTTAATCAAGGTTGCCAAAGATGCCGGCTGTGATTCGGTTAAGTTTCAAAAGCGCACAATTGACCTTGTTTACACCAAAGAGTTATTAGATTCCCCTCGAGAAAGCCCGTGGGGCAAAACCCAGCGCGCGCAGAAAGAAGGACTCGAGTTTGGGCTTGAGCAATACAAGGAGATTGACCGATATTGTAAAGAACTTGGAATCCAATGGTTTGCATCCGCTTGGGACACAGAGAGTCAAAAATTTTTGCGGCAATTTAATTGCCGTTATAACAAAGTCGCGTCGGCCCTTTTGGTTTGTGAACCGTTATTAAAAGCTATCGCGCAAGAGAAAAAATATACTTTTATATCGACGGGGATGAGCACGCTTGAGCACATTGACCGGGCGGTCGATATTTTCAAAAAAGCTGGTTGCCCCTTTGAACTGATGCACTGCAAATCGACCTACCCTATGGAAGATGAAGATGCGAATCTTGCTTGTATAGCGACTTTGCGGGATCGTTATCACTGTAAAGTCGGCTATAGCGGCCATGAAGTCGGCTTAGCTGTTTCGTATGCGGCCGTTGCTTTAGGGGCAACGTCGCTGGAACGGCATATCACATTAGATCGGGCGATGTATGGGTCGGATCAGTCTGCGTCGGTTGAGCCGTCAGGTTTGCGTATGTTAGTCGGCGCTGTACGTAAAATTGAAAAAGCTATCGGCGATGGAAAAATCTGCGTGCAACCTAAAGAGGTTCCAATTGCCAAAAAGCTGCGTGCGCATATCCCGTGGGATGAAAGCAGCTTGGTTAAATAAAATAGAATTTTCCAAAGATGAATACCATTGCAATTATCCCGGCCCGAGGCGGTTCCAAGGGTGTCCCCAAAAAGAATATTACGCTTTTAGGTGGATATCCTTTGATCGCTTATTCGATCATAGCTTCAAAACTCTGTCATGGCATTAAGCGCACTATTGTATCAACTGACTCGAAAGAAATCGCCGATATTGCTGTTCACTATGGCGCAGAGGTGCCTTTTATGAGACCACAGGAATTTGCGCAGGATAACTCAACAGATACCGAAGTATTTGCTCATGCTTTGCAATGGTTCCAATTAAATGAAGGCTGTATCCCTGATTTTTTAGTACAATTGCGGCCAACGACACCTTTAAGAAACCCTGATGACATTGACAAAGCAATAGAATATTTGCTTAATCATTCTCTTGCCTCAGGATTGCGTTCTGCCCATGCGCTTGCCGAGCCGCCGCATAAAATGTTCCAGCTTAATAGTGACGGTTACTGGGAAGGGTTTTTTCCCAATGATCCACGTCCAGAATATTACAATTTACCCAGACAAATGTTGCCTAAAGCCTACAAGCCAAACGGGTATGTGGACATCATAAAGACCGAACAATTTTTAAAAACCCGATCGCTTTATGGCCCCCAAATATTAGGATTTGTGACTCCTTTTACCGGAGAAATTGATACTCCGGAAGATTTTGAAATTCTTTCTTATAAACTGCAAAAAGAAGGGCATAGCCTTCATCAATATTTAAAAAAACATTTTCAACCAAAGGCTTTATAGGAGAAAAAAATGGCAGGGTATTTGGAGACAGTTTATAACGAAAAAGATCGGCCTTTGACAATGTACCCACAGCAATTAGCGGCATATCTTGTGGCACGGTTTAATATTGCGCCGGGCGCAAAACTTTTGGATGTCGGCTGCGGTCGCGGCGATTTTTTAAATGGATTTAAAAATTGCAGGTTAGATGCTTTTGGGGTTGACCATGACCCATCGGGCGCGAAAGTTGGTAAAGATGTCGTCGTCAAATATGCCGATGTCGAAAAAGGCCAATTCCCATTTGCCGACAATACTTTTGATGTTGTGTACTCAAAATCCGTGATCGAACATCTCTCTGACCCAGCTCATTTCATCAAAGAAACCCAACGGATTTTAAAGCCGGGCGGCAGAATCATTGTGATGACCCCGGATTGGGTGACGACGATGAAAATTTTTTATGATGACCATACGCATCGTCAGCCTTATACCGTCAGGGGGATAAAAAATTTACTGGATATCTTTGGGTTCCAAAATACGCATGCCGAAATTTTTTATCAACTGCCAATCCTCTGGAAGTTTCCATTTTTAAAAATTATCAGCCGATGCCTGCAACTTTTCGTCCCTGTGCCGCTTAAGTCAAAAATAAAATTCGTGCGCTGGTCCGTCGAGCTTATGGTTTTGGGGACAGGTGTTAAAAAATGAAAGCTTTAGGCCTCATGCAAGGGCGGTTGCTTCCAAAGCATAAGGGACACTATCAGGCTTTTCCCGCTGATATGTGGCAAAAAGAGTTTTTTATGGCCAAAGAGTTGGGACTCGATTGCATTGAGTTTATTCTGGATTTTCAATCTGCCCCCGTCAATCC
>JAYRHV010000199.1:0-1931 GCA_041907165.1 Candidatus Omnitrophota bacterium
GACCAAATGATCTTTAATGTCGGGGATGACCAAGAAAATTTTCAAATTATTAGCGTTGCCCAAATGATCCAAAAAAAAGTCGCTGGCTCTTCGATAAAGTTTATACATCAGATGCCGACGGGGCAAGAAAACTTGGAGCTCATAAAAGACCAAAAAATCCACGACGGGGTTGATAAAAGGACGTATCAAGTCACATTTAAGAAAATTAATGAAATGATGGGTTTTCAGAGCCGATGGAGTCTAGAAAAAGGAGTCCAACAGCTTCTGGAGCATTTTGACCTTATCGGTTTAACCAAAGAGCAATTTTTAGATAAAAAGTATTACCGTCTGCAGCAGATTGAATATTTGCACAAAAGCGGTTTGATTGATGATGATTTGTTTTGGACGACAAACAGAGTGGGTGCTTTAAATGCTTAAGCTTTTTTCAAAAAATCTGTTGATCAGGCCTTTTGCGCCGCCGGATATTACGGCCTCTTATATTACTGCGTTAAATGATCCTAAGGTCGTACAATTTACAGGCGCGCAATTTGTGAAATGGAATAAAAAAAATCTCAAAGCGTATGTGACTTATGCCAATCAAAAAGGCAAGTCAGTGCTTTTGGGGATTTTTTTAAAAACTGACGAGCGGCATATCGGCAACATACGACTGTTTAATTTTGATTTAAACCACCGGCGAGTTGAGCTGGGCATTATGATTTTTGACAAAGGTCAGTGGAAGAAAGGTTATGCGACAGAGGCGCTCAATTTGGTTTGCGACTTTGTTTTTGAAAAATTAAACCTGCATAGAATTTGCGCAGATTACTATTCGGTTAATAAAGCATCCGCGCGGATGTTTCAAAAGGCAGGCTTTAAAGTCGAAGGCAAATTTAAAGACCATTTTATTTTTAACCACCGTTATGTTGATTCTATCCGTGTGGCGAAGATAAATCCACAAGGCTAAGGCTTGTCTATGAAAACAATCGCTAGCGCTGGACCCTCAATTAGCAAATTAGAGATAAAACTTGTTCATGAAGCGGTCAAAGAAGGCTGGTATGAAAATCGCAGCAAGCATCTTGACCAGTTTGTCGACGAATTTTCAGCCTACACAGGTTTGAAATATTGTTTGCCGACCTCTCATTGCACGGACGCAATTCATTTGGCTTTGCTGTCATTGGGTATCGGGCCGGGCGATGAGGTCATTGTTCCAGATATCGCATGGGTGGCTGTGGCGGCACCAGTCGATTATGTGAAAGCTGTGCCTGTTTTTGCGGACATTGACCCTCAAAGTTGGTGTTTGTCGCCAGAATCATTTAAGCGTGCGATTAGCTCAAAAACGAAAGCTGTTATCGTCGTGGATTTGTACGGAAATATGCCGGAGATGGACGAGATTCTGCGCATTGCCCAAAAAAATAAACTTGTCGTGATTGAAGATGCCGCCGAAGCGATGGGTGCAACTTACAAAGGAAAAAAAGCCGGCACCTTTGGGCTGGTCAATGTTTTTAGTTTTAATGCGACCAAACTGATGATGGCCGGGCAAGGCGGGATGTTTGCGACCAATAATAAAAAGTTGTATGAGCTGGCTAAGTGCTACGCACATCATGGAATGGTCAAATATACTGATAAGACGACGTTTTGGTCGGTCAAAATCGGTTACAATTATCAGTGGACAAATATCCAAGCGGCTCTCGCGCTGGCGCAATTGCGGCGGCTTAGTCAACTGGTTAAAGAGCGAAGACGGATTTTTGAATGGTATCGAGGAGCCCTTGACGATGTCGACGGACTTACGCTTAATCCGCAAACAGAAAATATTTATAATACGTTTTGGGTCGTCACAGCGATTGTGGATTCTCAATACGGTTGGAATAAGGAAAGTTTGATGGCCGCGTTTAGAAAACAGGGCATCGATACGCGTCCTTTTTTTTATCCTATTAGCTCCATGCCAGCCTATAAAA
>JAYRHV010000200.1:0-2828 GCA_041907165.1 Candidatus Omnitrophota bacterium
CTCCAATTACTTTTTATTTTTAAATTCGGCGCGTTCCGTCGTTGCAATGCCGCCGCGCGGATTCATGAGAGCTTCCACGCACGCCCGACGCGGACCGCAGGCTTTCACAATATCGTCGAGAATTTTATTGACCAAATGCTCGTGAAAAATCCCCACATTGCGATAATAAACAATGTACATTTTAAGCGATTTGAGTTCCAGGCAGGTTTTGCCCGGGACATAATCGATTTTGATCGTCGCAAAATCCGGTAAGCCGGTCTTAGGGCAAATGCAGGTAAATTCCGGGATTTCGATTGTAATCTGATACTGCCGATCGGCATACTCGTTTTCCCAAACTTCAATCTGTGGCGTTGGCAAATTACGCACGTGCGACTGCAAACCCTGATAAGAACTTTTTTTCTGTTTCACTTTCTTTGCCTCCGATGTCTATTGAATTTTCATAAATTTGTGCATTTGCGGCAGAACGCGGGTATTAGGCAACGCTTTAAAACACAGCCGCTGAAAACGATCACATTTCTCGACGGCACCACTTTCTAAATCAAAAGTATTAGGTTGCAAAATAAAAATCACATCTTTTTTGGCACGACTTAATATCTGCACTGTTTTTAAAATATCCTTTTTATCCGTCTTAGCTGAAACAACCGCTTTGACAAAAAAATCTTTTTTGTGCTTTAAAACCGTGGCCACAAACTCTTGATGTTGTTTCCAAAAAGCCCTCTGACCCGTCGAGCTAGGCATTTTAATGTCCATCGCGACAATGTCAATATCCTTGATCACTTGGGTCAAAGCCTTGTGAAGAACACCGCTGGTTTCCAGATAAACCGGCATCTTTGCTTTTTTTAAAAGCGGCAACAGCTTGCCAATAAAGTCCCCCTGCAAAAGCGGCTCCCCGCCGGTTAAGCTAACCGAGTGGCAGTCTTTAAACAGCGTTTTAATTTTGGTAAAAACTTGCGTGACCGTCATTTCTTTGTATTTACCCGTTGTGTCCCCGATCGACTCGGGCGTATCGCACCAATTGCAGTGCATATGACAGCCATAAAAACGCACAAAGACCTGCCTTAAGCCCGCATACGGCCCCTCGCCTTGAATAGACACAAAAATTTCTGAAATTTTAGCAGTTTGCATATCAAAATTTAATCTGGGATATTTCTCCGACTAAGTTCAGGCAAGAAGCGGGACAAACCCAGCTTCTTTAAAATGCTTATCTTTTGTCAAAACGTGTAATAATTGCAGCTCTTTCATCGTGATAAAACTGGCACAATCGGTAAATGACCAAGGGTGGTCCAGATGTTTTAAAAAAAATACCTGTGTTTTCATAAAGCGTTCTTGATCCATCCAGACAACTCGGCAAGCCTGTGAGTTAAACACCGTTTCAAAAATATGCGCTGTTAAATGGGTCAGACCCCGTGCGCCTAATAATGTCGCTGTTTCATCAAGGACATAATCGGTCGTGACAAAACACTGTTTGTCTTTAGCTGCCTTTTGGAGAATTTCTTCTGCTTTATGATGGCGATCATCTTGCTTAACTAAAAGCGCATAAAAACCGCTGGTATCAACAAATATGGTTTTACTCATATCCCGTAAACAGCCTTGTCGATAGCGTCATTACTCATATTACGCCCTTGGCTTTGTCCAGATTCAGCAAGCTGATAAAAAGGGTCATCCTCAGCAGGAAGTAGTTTATTATTGATAGGCTCAAGACGCAATACTGGCTTGCCACGATACGTCATAATCATGCGCTCTCCACGTCCGGCGCTATCAAGGATTTTTTTGCTATGTTTTCTAAAATCCAAAACGGATATATGTTTCATGGGATGCTCCTATTTGCGCTAAGTTAAACATCAAGTTGAACTTTACTTATAATATATCATTATTTGGTGCGATGCGCACGAAATTTCCGTGCGCGTCCGATTATTTCTTGTTCGCCTCTGCAAAGCCTTTGGCACGGATAAGACAGCTGTCACACACCCCGCAGGGCTTTTTGCCGCCGGCGTAACAGGACCATGTCAGCTCATAAGGCACTTTGAGTTTTTGTCCCAGACGGATAATCTGTGCTTTGGTTTTGCGGATAAGCGGCGTATAAATTTTGATCGGCTTTCCTCCAACGCCTGTCTTTAAACCGCGCTTAAGCGCGAGCGCAAAAGCTTCATAAAACTGCGGCCGGCAATCGGGATACCCCGAATAATCAACCGCATTAGCGCCTATAAAAATCGCGCCGGCTCCAAGAGCTTCGGCATAAGAGGCGGAAAAACTTAAAAAAATAATATTGCGTCCCGGAACATAGGTCACAGGAATATCCGACGACATATCCTTGCGATTTTTAGGAAGAGCGGCTTTTTTGTCCAAAAGCGCTGACCCGCCCCATGGTAAGCGAATCTTGACTATACGATACGCGCTTTTGGTATATCGCGCTAATTTCACAGCTTGCAGGATTTCTTTAGCGTGGCGCTGACCGTAATCAAAAATCAGGCAATGCGTTTCATAGCCTTGAGCGCGGCAATAAAAAAGAGTTGTGGCGGAATCCAAACCGCCAGATAGAAGGACAACGCACTTTTTGGTCATCATTCAAAATAAGTTACACTCGAGGTCTCGCTTTCCCAGACCCGGACACGTTTTAAGATAAAAGGGGAAGTCACTTTTGCAAATTCACGGTAAATGTATTGCGCAAGATTCTCGGTCGATGGATTGACATCGTGAAAATACGGCAAGTCATTGAGGCAGACGTGATCGATGGGCATCAAAATTTGCTTAAACTTTTGTTTTAAATCACGAAAGTCGACAACCAACCCAATATCGTTGAGTTTGTCTGACTGTATCGTCACTTCGAC
>JAYRHV010000201.1:0-11034 GCA_041907165.1 Candidatus Omnitrophota bacterium
CGCCACCCGTTTTATGGAGCAAATTATGAACGATTTTTTAAAGAAACGACAAGTATTAAAAAACAAATTTCAAAATCGTAAAACAGTTTTTGGCTCATGGACGTCTTTGGCGCATCCGTCGATTACCGAGATTTTCACCCGTTCAGGTGTGGATTTTGTGGGCATTGACCTTGAGCACAGTACGATTAGCCAAGAGCAGTCGCAGAGGATAATCGCAACCGCCCAAGCTGGCGGCGCTGTTTGTTTGCCGCGGATTTCATCGCATAACCCTGAAATGGCCCGCAGACTTTTGGATTCCGGCGCGGATGGGATCATTGTCCCTATGGTGCAAAACGCAGAAGATGTCGAAAAGATGATCGCTTGGGTCAAGTATCCGCCTTTGGGCCGTCGGGGCTTTGGGGTTTCGCGCGCGCAAGGCTATGGCATGGACTTTAGTGAGTACACCAAGAGGTGGAATGAAAGTTCGATTATGATCGCACAGATCGAATCGATTGGGGCCGTCGAACGCATCGATGAAATTCTCGCGTATCAAGAATTAGACGCCGTCATGGTCGGTCCGTATGACATTTCCGGTTCTCTGGGGATTCCCGGTCAGTTAGAGCATAAAAGTGTTGTAGAGGCAGGTCAGCGTATTATTGCATCTTGCAAACGTCACGGCAAATCCTGCGGGACACAACTGGTGCAACCCGATGAACCTAGAATTAAAAAAGCATTGGCAGACGGTTTTACCTTTGTGATTTTATCGTCGGACGTTTTTTTGCTTTGGAAATGGGCAGAAGAGATGAAAAATTTGATTTCCCCAAAGTAAATTGTCTTTAAGAGCGGTTCTTTCATATGAAAAATTATCATGCCATTGTCCTTGATTTTGATGGGGTCATCGTTGAGTCCGTCGGAATTAAGGATGATGCGTTTCGGGAATTGTTCAAAGACTTTCCTCATCATTTGGATGCGATCATGCGGTATCATTATGCGAATAATGCGACGATCCGTTATGAAAAATTCAAAGTGATTTACGAGGAAATTTTGGGATTGCCGTTTAGCGCAGCGGTCTCATCGCACTTGGGGGTGCAGTTTTCAAAAATGATTTTTGAAAAGATTGTGCTCTGCCCGTTTGTCGAAGGGGCCAGTGAATTTTTAGAAAAATTTAGCAAAGAGTCGTTACTGTATCTTGTGTCGATTAACCCGGCAGAAGAATTAAAAGCGATTTTAGCGGCCCGCAAGATCGACCATTATTTTAGTGACGTTTATGCCTATCCATGGAGCAAGGGCGACGCGATCCGCGAAATTTTAAAACGCAATGATTTTTTGGAAAAAGACGTTGTTTTTATCGGAGACAGTCCCGAAGATTTTCGTGCGGCCCAAATGGCCGGCATTGATTTTATCGGCCGGCAAGCTAAACGTTCGTGGGACGTTAAATGCCCCATCGTCCTAAATGATCTTAAACAAATTGCCAATTATTTAGAAATACAAAAAAATGCAGTCCTCTGACACAGAGAGTATCACTAGCTATTTGTTCAAACAGTATTACGATAAACCGCAGAATGCCGACGGACATCATTATTCATCGCATTGGCGGCAACTGCATAAAGACGCTAAAGTCGTTTTTGATAAAGACAATTTGGTTTCGTTGAAGGCATCCGGCTTTGGGGATTTGCAGAACCACTCTATTGTGTATCTTTTTTTTTCGTGGATTACGATATTTTGTTATCTGGCGATTCTTCGACAACGCAACAAAATTTTGGCTTTGTTTCCGGCGGCGATGAAGCTCTCCAGAGAGATGGGTTTGAATTTTACTTATGACGCGTTTCGGCAGGTTTGTGCGCTGGCCGTTTTAGAGCCGTATTTAAAAAAACCAGATCTGCGGATAATGAATATCGGTGACGGCTATGGGTTTTTGTCTGCCCTGATAAAAAAGCAATATCCGCAAGCGAAGATTTTTTTGGTGGATTTAGGCAAGACACTTTTGTTTCAGGCGCATTATTGCCAGAGAGCATTCCCGCAGGCGCGATTTTATTTGGTTAAAAAGAACGAGGCTGTTGACCAGCAAGCGGACTTTGTTCTTTGCCCGGCAGAAGATTTAGAAGTTTTAGGGTCGCAAAAGTTTGATGTTGCCCTTAATATAGCCTCGATGCAAGAAATGAATAGCCCAACGATTAAGAATTATTTTAACTTTTTGCGACAGACGATTTCGCCGGATGGGGTCTTTTACTGCTGTAACCGTCAAGAAAAAGTTATGCCCGATGGAGAGGTTTCACGTTTAGCAGAGTATCCGTGGCAGAAAAATGATAAGCATCTGTTGGATGAAGTGTGCCCATGGTACCGTTTTTTTCTTTCTTTTCACCGCGCTCAACGTGGGCCTATCGTTGCAAATATGCGCTTGCCATTTATAAATTATTTTGATGGAACAATTGTGCATCGTTTAACACAATTTAATGCCAGCAGGCAGGTTGACTTATGAGTGATTATTTAAAAAAGATGTTTGATCTTACAGGAAAAACAGCTGTCGTAGTCGGCGGGGCAGGGTATCTTTGCAGTGAAATGGCTTTTGGTTTAGCACAGGCCGGCGCTCATGTTGCTGTTCTGGACAAAAATGAGGAAAAATTAAAGTTGGCTGTTGAGCGAATCAAATCTTTTGGGGTCAAAGCAGTCGGCATTTGTTTGGATGTGACCAAGAAAGAAAATTTACTTGCCGCCCAAGAGGATGTTTTAAAAAGGTTTGGCAAAATAGACATTCTCATTAACGGGGCTGGGGTCAACGCGCCGACGCCGTTTTTTGATATCAAAATTGAAGAATGGCAGGCGATTATCGACTCGCATGTTACAGCGACGTTTTTGGCCTGTCAGGTGTTTGGGGCGCAAATGCTAGAAGATAAAACCGGTTCAATTATCAATATGTCTTCGGCCTCTGCCGGCCCGCCGTTATCCAAAGCATTTGCGTATTCCGTCGCTAAGGCGGGGGTTCGCAACTTGACTCAAAATTTAGCGCGTGAGTGGGCAAAATTCCATGTGCGCGTCAATTGCTTGCGTCCGGGGTTTTTCCCGACAGAGTGGAGCAAAAAACATTTTATCGACGAGGCGCGCAACGCCGCAATTTTAGACCACACCCCCATGGGACGATATGGCAAGCCGCAAGAATTAGTTGGGGCGGTATTGTGGCTCTCTTCTGATGCGGCAAGCTTTGTCACGGGGTCTGAAGTGACCATCGACGGGGGATTCACATGCATGACGATCTAAAAAAAACAGTCATTATTACCGGCGGGACCAAGGGCATTGGGGCTGAAATTGCGCGCGTTTTTTATGAGGCTAATTTTTATATTGTTCTTGGCAGTCGGCAGGATAGTCGTTTGACCAAACAATTAGGCGACCGAGCCCGATTTGTCAAAGCAGATGTCCGTCGAGAAAAAGACCATCAGAACTTGGTAAATTCTGCCTTGAAATGGACCGGCCGGGTCGATGTCTATATCAATTGCGCGGGATTTTCGGCTTGGAAGCCGGTTGCGCAAGTTACAGAAAAGTTTTGGAATGAAATGTTGGATACGAATTTAAAAGGGACATTTTTAGGATGCAAAGCGGCAGCCAGCGCTCTTAGGCAAGGGGGGGTGATTATTAATATCTCGAGTCTCGCCGGAAAACGTGGCAGCAGCAATAATTCTGTGTATTGCGCCTCAAAGTTTGGTGTTGTGGGTTTAACGCAAGCGCTGGCCAAAGAGTTAGGCCCTTTAGGGATTCGTGTCGTGGGCGTGTGCCCGGTTTATGTAGAAACAGAAAGTGTATTAAAAGCACTCAAGGATAAAAATTCGCCGGCCAAGGGCAAGAATGTTAAAGCGTACTTGGATCAATTTACCGCTGAACAAACCGCGTTGGGTGTTTTGCCGACGGGAAAAAATATCGGAGAAACGTGTTTATTTTTAGCTTCCTCTGCGGCGGGAGCAATCACCGGCCAATCGTTAAACGTTGATTGTGGAGTTTTGCCTCAATGAAAATCATTGCTGTTATTCCGGCGCGTATGGGTTCTTCGCGTTTTCCCGGGAAGCCTTTGAAAAAAATTCTTGATTTGCCGATGGTCGAGCATGTCCGCCGGCGCGCGTTATTATGTAAATCCGTTGATGAAGTCCTCGTCGCTACCTGCGACAAAGAAATCATGGATGCTGTTGAAAGTTATGGCGGCAAAGCTGTGATGACGTCGAATAAGCATGAGCGTTGCACCGACCGCGTGCAGGAGGCGGTGCGAAAAAGTTTGGCGGATATCGTTGTTCTCTTGCAGGGGGATGAACCGCTTTTAGGGGTCGATGTGATTGAGAAGTTGATCTCGCCATTTAAGAGCGGGGAAGATATTTTATGCACGAATTTGCTTTCCGTGATTAAAAATCAGGCAGATTTGGATGACTGCGACATTGTCAAAGCGGTTATAAATTGCAAAAGAGAAATTTTGTGTTTTTCTCGTTCGGGGATACCCTATCGTCGAGATAAGACAGATTGTCCTTTTTATCGTCAGACTGGATTTTCTGCTTTCCGCCGAGATTTTTTGGAAAAATTTTCTAAATTGGAACCAACCCAATTGGAAATAACTGAATCGATTGATTTTATGCGTATTTTGGAACACGGCTATTCTATTTTGGGTGTCGTATCTGGACAGACCACTGTGGGAGTTGACCGGCCGGATGATATTGCGATTGTCGAAAATATTTTAAAGAACGATCCCGTTCAAAAAAAGATTTACGAATTAATTTGCCAATGACAAAGCCCAAAATTCTTGTCGCTTTATCGACTTTTGCCGAATATGGCAAAAAGCCGCTTGTTCTTTTGAAAAAAAGCGGGTATCCGTTTGTCCTTAACCCGTCGGGTGAGCGTTTGACGGCGCAGGGGATTATCAAACTGGGGGCCGACTGTCACGGCATTGTCGCCGGAGTTGAGCCGTATACTTCGCAAGTTTTGTCAGAACTACCCAAGCTTAAATGCATTAGCCGCTGCGGGGTAGGCATAGACAACATTGATTTAATTAAAGCCAAGAAATTAGGGATCAAAGTTTTTAATACGCCTGACTCGGTCGCGGTTCCCGTCGCTGAACTGACGATTGGCATGATACTCGATCTTTTGCGCAAGATCACTTGGCATACCGTGAGTTTGCGTAATCAAAAATGGCAAAAAAAAGGCGGGCAGAATTTGGCCGGCAAAACTGTCGGAATTATCGGTTTGGGCCGTATCGGAAAAAAAGTTGCAGAACTGTTAAAAAGTTTTGACGTCCGATTGATTGCCGCTGACCCGTATCCCGACGTAACGTGGGCCCAAAAAAATAATGTCGAGATGGTCCCCATAAAGAATTTGCTTAAAGTTTCGGACATTGTGACACTGCACTTGAAATCGGATAAAGATTCGCCCTTTATTTTAGGAAAAAATGAAATACGGCTGATGAAAAAAGGTGCCTTTCTACTAAATCTTGCCCGGGGAGAAATGGTCCATGAACAGGCGCTTTATGATGCTCTTAAACAAGGACATCTGGCTGGGGCTGGGCTAGACGTTTTTGTGCAGGAACCGTATTCGGGAAAGTTGTCATTTTTGGACAATGTGATTATGACGCCCCACATTGCCACTTTGACAGAAGAGTCACGGCTTGAAATGGAAACGCAAGCTGTAAAAAATCTTTTGACTGGCCTTCAAGGGAAAGTTCTTTTATGAGCCTCGCGGATTTGAAAAGAAAATTTCATCCGTTTGAACTGACATTGTGTCTGCATGGTTTTTTGCATTGGCCGGCGATGACGCAGAAAGAAATGCGGATTTTAAAACGAATCTTTTTGTCTTTTCCCAAAGATCAAACGATACATATTTTTGAATATGGCATGGGTTTCTCGACGGTTTACTTTGCGAAATTTTTAAGAAAGTCTGGTTACATGTTTCAGATCCATGCCGTGGACAACAATCGCTTTTGGTATGAAAAAGTATCAGCAATGATCAAAGAGCAGCATTTGCAGGGGAATGTTACTTTGCACGTGCGCGAATTTACGCCATTTTGGCAAAAGCCGCTTTGGGATTGGAACGTGCAGCCTCAGTGCCAAACATTTGCGGCTCAGACCCCGGCGGAATTAGAATATATCCATTTGCCGCAAACGTTAAACTTGCCTTTTAATGTGATTCTTGTCGACGGGCGTTTTCGCCGGCGTTGTTTGGAGGTCGCATTCGGGTCGGTTGACCATCGGGGGTTTGTTATTCTGCATGATGCGCAAAAAAAACATTATCAGCTTCCCACAGAAAAGTATCGGTATTCTCGCTTTATTGATAGCGGCCGATATTTCCCCTTTTCGTCTCAAAAGTTTCAGCTTTGGGTGGGAAGCCTGATGAACCCTCTGGTCGATAAGCTTGCATCGGAGTTTGCCAAAAAATGAGCGCCCCTTTAGTCACAGTCTTGATGAGTGTTTACAACGGCGGGCAATATTTAAAAGAGGCCATTGCCAGCGTACTGGGACAAACGTTTAAAGATTTTGAGTTGTTGATCATCAATGATTGCAGTCAAGACAATTCGGTTGCGGTCATCGAATCTTTTAAGGATGCGCGCATCCGTTTAATAAGCAATGACGTTAATCTCGGGCAGACGTGGTCGCTTAATAAGGGGCTGTCGCTGGCTTTAGGACGTTATATTGCGCGTATCGACGCTGATGATATTGTTTTTCCCCGGTGGTTAGAAAAAAATCTTATCTTGCTCAAACAACAGCCGCTGACAGCGGTTGTCAGTTCTACAGCGGTTGTGATCGATGGCCAAAATAAAATTCAAAAGACGCTCAATACGCCTTGTTGTTATGAGCAGATGATTTTGAGGTGTTTGACGGCAACGCCGCTTAACCATGTCGGCGCGGTTTATAAAACCGATGTGATTGTCTCTTTGGGGGGATATGACGAAAACTTTAAAATTGCGGCCGACTTTGAATTGTGGTCAAATTTGATCCGTCGGGGGATTCGTTTAGCGTCAAGCGATGAGGTTCTCGTTGCCGTGCGCGTTCATGAAAAATCAGCCAGTGCCGTCGAGCGTGGGCGCGCTGATATTGTAGAAATTTCACAGGTCATGTCCAGAAATTTTGATGCCGTGGTTTCTTTTAGAGTTTCACAAGAAGATATTACGCTGTTGTGGAAATTAAATTATGCGACCAGCCAATTGAGCGTCCAAGAGTTTAAGTCGGCTTTGGCGCTTTTGTTTCGAGCCTATGAGAATCTCAAACCTCAATTTGATGTTTCTTTAGAAGTTGCCAAGGCGTATAGAGCGCAGCGTGAAAAAGTATTTTATGCCAAACGCGCTTTAGGCCAGATGTCTGATGGACAGTTAGCACAATTGAGGGCTTTGGCGTTTGATTATGGCAAGTCTCGAGGGTATTTTAATGTTTTTTCTTTGTTATGGCTGGGTTCTTGGCTGGGTCAAGCGATGATGAAAAATTTGCCGCAGGTTTTTGGGCATTTAAACGGGTGGTCTTCGCATCATAAAATACAACAATATAATACGCAAAGTAAATTGGCTAAAAGAGCCTGTGAGGGCATCACGGTATGATTTTTCAAAGTTTAACATCCAGAGAGATCCGCTTGATCATTCTTCTTTTTATTTTAAGTGCCGTTAACTCTTTGCTTGAAGGGGCGGGGATCGGCGTGTTTTTGCCTCTTTTGGTTGGCGGCCAACAGAGTTTAGCGGTCAATATCCCTGCGCCTTTTATCCCGTTTTTAAAATTTTTTGCAGCCAAACCTTTTTCGGAAAAATTGCGCTCGATTGCTCTTGTCATCGCTGCGATTGCGACGGGAAGAGTCATTATTTTTATGACAATTATCCGGTTGTCTTTGAAGATACGACAACGAATCGTGAGTGTTCTAAAAAATCGTTGTCTTGAACACTTGCTTAACTCAAGCTTAGCGTACTTTAACAAAAAGAAAATTTCGGATTTGCAAATTATCTTTGATAGTTACATTGATAAGTCAATCGGCACGATCATTGAATTGGCTTTGACGGTCTTGACCGGGGTATTTACTTCTTGTTTGCTGTTGGCATTTCTTTTTATTCTCTCGTGGAAAATAACTTTGGCAGGCTTGATTGCCGTCGTGGGACTTTCGGTTATGTTTAGTTTTTATTCCAAGCACATCCATAGCGTTGGCCATTTGTACAATAAAGCAAAAGAAGCCTATAACAAAACGCTGTTAGATATTTTGCAGGGGATGAAAATTATCCGGATCTTTAATCGTGAAAAGGACATGCTCGATCGTTTTGATGAAAAGATGGGCGGCTTAAACAACGCTTACTATAAAATGGGAGCTGTGACAGGGGCTGTTGGACCTTTTTTTGAATTCATTGGCGTTTTTTTGATCGGCGGGGTTTTGTGGCTCTGCGCGTATCTTGTGCCTCTGCAAGAGGCCGCTTTGATGCCGTTTGTCATCACCTTTTTGATTGTTCTTTCTCGATTGCTGGGTCCGCTTAAAACACTCAACCATACTCGGGGCGCTATTGTCGCGCGCCTTGCGGCATGGCAGGAGGTCAAAAACTTTCTTCACCAGAACACGGCGCAGGCATTAAAACAGGGGACAAAGAAATTTATTGGCATACAAAAGTCTGTCGAGTTTAGAGGTGTTGTTTTTCGTTATAAAGAAAATGATCATATTGTGTTAAATGATATTTCGTTTGTTCTGCCGAAAGCTTGTAAATTAGGTATTGCTGGTGGTTCTGGTGCCGGCAAGTCAACAATCGCTGAACTTTTATTGAGGTTCTATGACCCCCAGCAGGGGGACATCTTGATTGATGGCGAAAATTTGAAAGATTTAGACAGCAAAAGTTTTCGAAAAAAAATAGGCGTTGTTGGACAAGATACATTTTTGTTCCACGACACGGTCCGTGCCAATATTGCGTTTTCCAATACGCAGGCGACTTTTGAAGAAATCCAAAAGGCCGCAGGGCAGGCTTATGCGCACGATTTTATTATGCGATTGCCGCAGGGCTATGACACGATCGTCGGGGATAGAGGGGTGCTTCTTTCCGGCGGAGAGCGCCAGAGGCTTGCCATTGCCCGCGCGATTTTGATGGACCCGGATATTCTTATTTTTGATGAAGCGACATCCGCGCTTGACAGCGAGTCGGAAAAAATAGTTTTAAAAGCGCTGCGGGACGTTTCAGCAGGCAAGACCGTGATAACGATCGCGCATCGTTTATCGACGATCGTAGAGTCGGACAAGATCATTGTTTTAGAATGTGGGCGGATTATTGAACAGGGTTCGCATGAGCAGTTAATCAAAACACAGGGACGGTATCATCAATTAGCCCAGTTACAAATTTTGTAAAAGTTATGCACAATAAAAAATTAGAACAAGCTGTTATTTTAGCGGGAGGAACAGGTGAAAGGCTTAAGCCCCTCACAGCGGATATCCCTAAGCCGCTTGCGCCCGTCAATGATATTCCATTTTTGGAATATTTACTTAAGAGTATTCAAGAGGCAGGGATTGTGCGCGTTCTATTGCTATTAGGCTATAAAGCGCAAATGATTGTGGATTTTTGTGAAAAATATTCTCAAAGCTCAAAGCTTGTTTTTGATTACGCTATCGGCGCAGTTGAAGATCAAACCGGCAGGCGTTTGCTTAATGCGTATTCCAAATTAGACGAGCATTTTCTACTTATGTATGCGGACAATTATTGGCCGATTGCGCTTAAAGAAATGTGGGCTTTTTATTGTGCGAAGGATGTGCAAGTCTCAACGACGGTTTTTGCCAACCGTCAAGGCACAGGCGAGTACGGGTTTGAAAATAATGTTTGGGTAGATCCCGATCAGAAGGTCATTTGTTATGATAAAACACGCAAGAGCGCAGGGTTAAACGGCGTTGATATTGGATATTTTATCGTCCATAAAGATGTTTTAAAAGGGGATTGGCAAGGCAATCTTTCTTTTGAACAGCAGATGCTGCCTGAACTGATCAAGAATAAACAGCTCTCCGCTTATGTCACCGACGAGCAATATTATTACATAACCAATTTAACGAGTCTTAAACGTTTTGAACAATACGTGGTCCAAAACCAAATTCACTCATTTTCACAGGGGGCATGATGGATTTTTTTGAAAAGTATGTTAAGCAAATGTGCCAACACATTAAAAGTGTCGATACCAAAGAGTTGGACCGTGCGACAAAAATGATTATTGATGCCTCTGTCCAAACGGGGAAGGTGATTATTGTGGGTAATGGCGGCAGCGCATCGATTGCCAGCCATGTGTCGGTTGATCTGACAAAAAACACGCGCGTTTGCGCGGTCAACTTTAACGAGCCGGATTTGATCACCTGCTTTTCAAATGATTACGGTTATGAGCGCTGGGTCGAAAAAGCTTTAGACTTTTATGCTCAAAAACAAGATGTCTTGATTCTTATTAGCAGCAGCGGTCGGTCTAAAAATATCCTCAATGCCGCCGGTAAAGCCAAAGAGATGGGAATGAAGCTTATTACGTTGTCCGGTTTTGATGAGGACAATCCTCTGCGAGTTTTGGGGGATATTAATTTTTGGGTTAACAATAGTATTTATAATATTGTCGAAATGACCCATCATGTCTGGCTTTTGGCGATAGTCGATAATATCATGGAGCATCTGGGTGAAAAGCCGCTAACGAAAGAATTTCAAAACTCAAAAAAAGGGTCAGGGGCATGAAAGTTTTTGTAAGTGGTAATAAGGGGTATATCGGATGTGTTTTAGTCGATATCCTAAAAAAACAAGGCCACAGTGTCATCGGGTACGATACGGATTATTATAATGGCTGTGAATTAGATGTTTGTCCTTCAGTAGACAGGCAAATTATCAAAGATATCCGCGAGATTACTGTGGAGGATATTAAAGGCGCTGATGCGGTCATTCATCTGGCGGCTTTGTCCAATGACCCGCTAGGTGAGCTTGAGCCGCAGTTAACACAAAGCATTAATTTTGAAGGCACCATGCGTTTGGCTTTGTGTGCGCAAAAAGCCTCAGTCCGTCGGTTTATTTATTCTTCGTCTCAGAGTATGTATGGCATCGCGCAGACAGATGAAGAATTAGACGAAGAG
>JAYRHV010000202.1:0-3370 GCA_041907165.1 Candidatus Omnitrophota bacterium
TCATCTGGGCTTTAAAAAAGCAAAATAAGAAATACGGGCTTGCCGTAATCTGCTACGGTGGCGGCGGGGCCATTGCGGTTGCAGTCGAGGCGGTTTTATATACCCAAACGCAATGAATTTACGAAATTGGGATTATCTAAATCATTGCGTTTGGGTATTATACTGCTTTCCTTAATTCGTAAATTCAAGAAGAAGCAGTATAAAACCATTGGCGCAGGACAAGCGGTGTAAAAACGGTCGTAAAAAGACTCATAAAGATGATGGCCGCATAAATCTCCAGCGGTATCAAGTTTTGTTTAAGTCCAATAAGCCCCACGATCATTGCAACTTCTCCTCGGGGCGACATCCCAAAACCGACAATAGCCGCATTTCTCAAGGACATCCCTTGCATTTTGGCAGGGATAGAACACCCTATCAGTTTTGTTAAAATCGCAACAACCGTTAAGCTTGTCATAAAGATAAATACGCTCGGCGTGATCACATGGATATCGACTAAGACTCCCAGCGAAACAAAAAAAATAGAGGCAAAAATAATATAGAGATAGTCGCAGCCGATTTTAAAATCTTTGCCGTGCGACAACTGGACCCCTTCTAAAGAAATCCCCGCGATAAAAGCGCCGACAATAGCCGATAAGTGCAAAGCTTCGGCGGCCATCGCATAAAGAAAAGCAGCCATCACGACAAAAATAAAAATAAATTCCGGATATTTTTTGGAGATGGGCGACTGGTCAACATGCTGGACAATGCCGCGTAAAAATTTTTGGCCGAAAGCTATCCCCAGTCCCAAAAACAACACAGCTTTTAACAGCGGGACTACCATCGTCACCCAAGTCAATGTGCCATGGGTGATTTGGTTAGAAAAGGACAAAGCAAGCAAACCTAAGATATCGTCAATAACAGCTGCGCCGATGATCGCTTTGGCTGTATCAGTTTGCAATTGCCCCATTTCTTTAAGCACATTGGCGCTGATGGCAATACTGGTTGCGGTCAGGGCCGTGCCTGTAAATAAAGAGTTAAAAAAGTTGTAGCCAAACGCTTGCGCTGTCAGATATCCTCCAACCCATGGGACAATGACGCCGATTAAGGCGATCCACAAGTAACGGATTTTGAAAATATCATGGAGTTTAAATTCAAGTCCGACGACAAAAAGTAAAATGATTGCCCCTAGGTGGGCCATGCTTTGAACAAAGTCGGTTGCGCTAATCCAGCCTAAGACGCTGGGGCCTATGATAAGACCGGCTAAAATTTCGCCTACGACGGCACTTTGATTGATGCGTATCGCCAAAAGATATCCGGCAAGCGCGACAAACAGCAAAAGGCTCATTTGGAATTCGATCGAATCAAGAAGATGCGCAGGCATAGTGGTTTTTTGAATTATTAAAATCGCTTCAAGAAAATTTATGATTTTATGATAGGATAAACCCATTCAAATTACAATAAAATCTCAAAAAGAGCTATGGCCCAAACAACAAAAAATAAATTGCAGATTTCCCGCGTAGAAGAACTTAAAATTCTCAGACGCATTGTCGATATTACCTGTTCTGATTTAGATTTGACTGGAATTCTCCATGAGGTCGTCGGCATCGTCAATGAAATGACGAGGGCAGACTCGATTTTTGTCTATCTGTTTGACCGAGGCAAAAAGAACCTTGTTCTGATGGCTTCTAAGACGGCGCATAAAAAAGTATTGGGTAAAATCAACTTGCGTGTCGGTGAGGGGATTACCGGATGGGTCGCCGAACACAACAAGCCTGTGGCGATCAAGAAAAACGCGTATCAGGACCCGCGTTTTAAGGGTTTTGATGTTTTGCCGGAAGACCGTTACGAAGCTTTCCTTTCGGTCCCGATTGTCTATAAGGCAAGAGTCAGCGGTGTTATTAACGTCCAGCACAAAAATCCGCACGAATATTCGGTCAGTTCGGTGAGTTTGATAGACACCATTGCCAAGCAAGTCGGCGGGGTCATTGAGCATGCCCGTCTTTTTGAAGACACCAAACAGAAAGCCAGCCAGTTCGACAGCTTGGTCAAGGTCAGCCACTCGATCACGTCTCAGCGTTATCTTAACGAGATTTTAGACCTTATTGTCGTCATCACCGCTGAGATGCTCAACTCAAAAATTTGTTCGGTTATGCTTTTGGACGACAAGGGTGAGGAGTTAAGCATCAAGGCGACCCAGAGCTTAAGCGAAGAATATAAGAGCAAACCGAATTTGAAAGTCAAAAACAGCTTAGTCGGGGATGTTGTCAAAACAAAAAAACCTTTGGTTGTTGAAGATGTGCGGCAGGATGAACGTTATGCTTATCGGGAGCTGGCCGTTAAAGAAAATTTGACCTCGATGATCGCGGTCCCGATGATTGTCAAAGACAAGGCCATTGGGGTCATCAATGTTTATACCAAAGAGTTGCACCAGTTTTCCGGCGAGGAAGTCAGTGTCCTGCAAATGGTCGCCAATCAGGCCGCTGTCGCCGTTGAGAACACAAAGCTCGTCGAAGAAGCCTCCAAGACCCGTGAAGCGTTGGAGACCCGCAAGTTAGTCGAACGCGCCAAGGGGATTTTGATGCGGATGAATAATCTTGGCGAAGAAGCGGCCCACAAGCTTATCCACAAAAAAAGCATGGACACCTGCAAATCCATGAAAGACATCGCCGAGTCGATTATTTTGATGGACGAGTTTAGCAAGTAGTCCGATTTATTTTTTTGTTTGAAAAGATATATCAGTATGATATACTTTTCCTAGGAGGTGAAACGATATGGCTATCATTATGTCAAAAGAATTGTTAATACGTATCCCAGAACCGCTTTATCGTCGCGTTAAAAAAGTTTGTGCTGAGGAATACAAATCGATGTCAGCTTTTGTTCGAGAACTTCTTAAAGAGAGAGTCGATGAGGCATTGTCGCCTGAGGACCGGGAGGATATTTCTGCTGCGCGTAAAGATTTTAAGGCAGGCAAAAGTGTTCCTTGGAGAGCTATAAAACGTGTTTAAGTTTCAGATCGAATTGTCATCGAAAGCAAAAAAGTTTTATTCTACGTGTTCCAAAGATCTGGCTTTGCGGCTTAATGATTGTTTTGAAGAATTAGAAAGGGATCCATTCCGAGGGCCGCATATAAAACGATTAAAGACGAGGCCTCAAGAACGATTATACAGATATCGAATTGGAGATTACAGGGTCATTTATGAGGTGTTTGAAAAAGAAGTGGTTGTTCTCATAGTCAAAATAGCGAAAAGAGCAGATATTTATAAGGGTATGTAGGTTTTTCAATTTTAAAAAAATTCTGTAACCGCAAAATGATAATGTCCTATTTCTGCAAAACTAAAATGTCCTATTAGATAATATTGCCCGGAGGGCGATATTATGAATATTGGAGACA
>JAYRHV010000203.1:0-3514 GCA_041907165.1 Candidatus Omnitrophota bacterium
ACCCTGCAGCGGCAGCGATTGATTAAACCCGGTGACAAAATCCTTTTGGGCGTTTCCGGCGGCGCTGATTCAATTGCCCTGCTCTCTATCCTCAATAAATTGCAAAACATAATCGGTTTTCAAATCCACGTCGGACATGTCAACCATCATTTGCGCAAGACATCAAGCACCGACCAAAAATTTGTCGAAAAATTATGCGCCTTACTGCATTTGCCATGCACCTGCGCTAAACTTAACCTTACAAAAAAAATCAAGCAGGGAGGCTCCGTCGAAGAAATAGCGCGCACAGAACGTTTTAAAGCCCTGATCCAAATGGCTAAAAAAACACACGCTGACACAATCGCGCTCGCGCATCAGAATGACGATTTGGCTGAAACCGTCTTGCTTCGAATTTTGCGCGGCAGCGGTCTTCAAGGATTACAAGCGATCCTGCCTAAGCGGACAATTGACGGCAGCCTTTTTATCCGCCCGCTTTTGTCCGTTTCCCGTCAAGAGATCGAAGAATATCTTAAAAAAAACAAAATTAATTTTCGCACCGATCCAACCAACCGCCAAACTCATTTTTTTCGCAATAAAGTCCGTCATAATCTTCTGCCATTACTTGAAAAACAATATCAAAAAAACATTAAACAACTGCTGTCTTTTTTAGCGCTTACCGCTGCGGAAGATTATGCCTATATCCGCCAAGAGGCTTTAAAAATCTTTCCATCGCTCACACAGAGATACAAAAAGACATTAAAAATATCACTGGCCAAATTTCAAAATCTGCCCGTTGCGCTCAAACGGATGATTTTGCGATTGGCGATCGAAAATCTCAAAGGCAATACGCGCACATTGACTCTCACGCATTTGTTTGAACTTAACGAGCTTATC
Organism: Candidatus Omnitrophota bacterium; assembly: GCA_041907165.1. Taxonomy (GTDB): domain Bacteria; phylum Omnitrophota; class Gorgyraeia; order Zapsychrales; family JANLHA01; genus JADLGJ01. Next base: position 874 of record JAYRHV010000203.1, read on the forward strand.
GAAGATCGTCCTGTTGGTTCAATCGTTAATCTTCCCAACGGGCTATGCGCGACCAAAACAAAAACATCGCTTTTGTTATCCTAATTATTTTGAAAAACTTGTATTTATCACTTTCTTCTATATAATGGTGAACTCAAAGCGCAGAGAAAGAATTTATGGACCCCAAAAACACACAAAAAACACCGCCACCAAAACCCCGCAAACCCTTGCCGCCGCATCTTAAGCAAAAGGGGATGAACAACAATTTCTTTTTTTGGATTGTTTTAGGATTGCTGATTCTCATGGCGCTTTTACAAAGTGAAAAAGCCACCCAGAGTGGCAAAGACCAAGAACTTTCTTACAGCCAACTTTACACACTTGTCAAAGACAAAGACTCTGCCGCAACGATAGAAAAACTCGAACTTTATGAAGGATCCGAAAATTATCTTCTCGGCAAATTAAAGTCCGGCAAAGAATTCCGGCTTAATATTCCGTCAAAAGACGAAGGCCTGTTGACCGCGATCCGCGAAAACGTTACTAACTTTTCGGTCAAATCTCCCTCGCCGTGGGGACCTTTGATTATCAACTTTTTGCCGGTCGTTCTTATTCTGGGGTTTATCTGGTTTTTTGCCAACCGCGGCAGCCAAATGGGTAACAAGATATGGTCTTTTGGAAAGTCCCGCGCTAAGGTCAACAATGGGGACACGGGCAAAATCACTTTTGCCGATGTGGCTGGTGTCGATGAGGCCAAAGAAGAATTACAAGAGATCATTGAATTTCTCAAAGACCCCAAAAAATTTCAAAGGTTAGGCGGCAAAATTCCCAAAGGCGTTTTACTCGTCGGGCATCCGGGGACAGGAAAAACACTCTTGGCCAAAGCGGTTGCAGGGGAAGCGGGCGTTCCGTTTTTTTCTTTAAGCGGTTCCGACTTTGTAGAAATGTTCGTCGGTGTCGGGGCCTCACGGGTGCGCGATCTTTTTGAACAGGCCCGCAAAGCCTCCACGGTTTCCGGCAAAGGAGCTATTGTTTTTATCGATGAAATCGATGCTGTCGGCCGTCTGCGTTTCTCTGGTGTCGGCGGCGGCAATGATGAGCGCGAACAAACTTTAAATGCACTGCTCGTTGAGATGGACGGCTTTACCCCGCAAAACGGTGTAATCATTATCGCAGCGACTAATCGTCCAGACACACTCGATCCGGCGCTGCTTCGCCCGGGGCGCTTTGACCGGCAAATTGTGGTGACCCTTCCGGATATCAAAGGACGCGAAGGCATTTTGCGTGTGCATACTAAAAATATCAAAATAGGGGCCAACGTTGATTTTTCTAAAATCGCCCAGCAGACCGTTTATTTTTCAGGTGCGGATTTGGCCAATGTGTGTAACGAAGCCGCCCTTTTGGCCGCGCGCAAAAATAAAGAATTAGTTGAAATGGAAGACTTTTTGGCCGCGATCGAACGCGTCACGATGGGGCCCGAAAAAAAGAGCCGCACGGTTTCTAAAAAAGAAAAAGAACAAACCGCCTATCACGAAGCCGGTCACGCTTTGTTATCACTGCTCGTTGAAGATGTCGATACCTTTACCAAAGTTTCGATCATCCCCCGCGGCATGGCCGGCGGCTACACATTGACGCCTCCGACGGAAGATAGGCATTATCACAACAAGAAAGAACTTTTAGGTTCCATGACCGTGCTCTTAGGCGGCATGGTCGGCGAAGAAATTTATATGAACGACAGCACAACCGGCGTGTCTAATGATTTAGAGCGCGTGGCGTCTATCGCAAGGGCAATGGTCTGCGAGTTTGGCATGAACGAAAAACTTGGACGCATGGCCTTTGGACAAAGACAAAAGCAACATTTCTTAGGCCGCGATATCTGGGAACATAAAGATTACAGCGAAGACACATCCAAAAACATCGACATCGAAGTCAAAAAACTCGTCGACGAAGCTTATTTGCGAGCTAAAACATTGTTGGCCGAACACCGCGCAGCGCTTGAACTCATTGCAAATCGTTTAATCGAAAAGGAAATTATCGATATCGATGAGACGCGCGCTTTATTAGGCATTCCGGCGGGGATGACACCTGTTAAATTACGCAAGACGTATCCCAACGTAAATTCGGTTAATGATGCAAACTCTGCAACAACTGCATAAATCTCACTCGTGCATCTAAATAAATTCAAAACGATCCCGATGCTAGCGGTTTATAATCTTCAAGCCCGCGACTTTTCGATTTCTTTGGGTAAAAAAACCAGCTTGATGGGCATTGTCAACGTCACTCCAGACTCGTTTAGCGGTGATGGCGTATTGAATACCAAAAATTTTACAGCTGCCGCTTTTCGTTTGGCTTATCGACATATTCAAGAAGGCGCTGACTTTTTAGACGTCGGGGGAGAATCGACACGCCCGGGAGCACAAAAGATTTCGGCAGATGAAGAAATAGCACGGATTATCCCCGTCATAACAAAATTAGCCAAAATTTCTAAAGTCCCCATTAGTGCTGATACCTACAAAGGGAAAACCGCGTTTTACGCTCTGGATGCTGGAGCAAGTATTATCAACAATATCCAAGGGATACGCCCTGACAAAAAACTTCTTTCAATGGTCGCCCGATATAATGCCGCAATTGTCCTGATGCATATGCGCGGCACACCAGAGACGATGCA
>JAYRHV010000204.1:0-1760 GCA_041907165.1 Candidatus Omnitrophota bacterium
CATCAAATCGACTTGCGGATATTTGCACTTGGTCCCTTCATAAAATTTACACGGGCGAACACAGGCAAAAAGGTCCAAAGCTTGACGCAATTGCACATTGACCGAACGAAAACCCTTGCCGATGGGGGTTGCAATTGGACCTTTAATCGCGACTTTATTACGGCGCACCGAGTCTAAAACATTATCGGGCAGCGGGGTATTAAACTTTGCAATCGCCTGCTCTCCGACGAGATATTCGTCCCACTCAATTTTCACACCTGTTGCATCAACACATTTTTTCATTGCAAGCGCAACTTCTGGACCGATCCCGTCTCCGGGCAATAAAGTAACTTTGTAAGTCATAAAATCATTTTCCTTAAATTGAAATTATTAAAATGACCCGATGTGCAAGTTTTATTTTTATGTGTCATTGCGAGGAGGCCTTTAGGCCGACGCGGCAATCCTGTTTTTATTTAGGATTGCTTCGCTCGCCTAACGGCTCGCCCGCAATGACACAAAACTCGCAGATTGCATTAAAATTATTTTCTTGCGCCGGGCTTGCCGCTGTTAAGCAATTGGCGAAACTCTTCCTTATTTTTAACGTTGGCAATGGCCGTTTCGTAGGTAATCGTTCCTTCCTGATACAATTTTTGCAAAGACTTATCCATCGTGTTCATCCCATAAGCGCTTCCCGTTTGGATGGCCGTGGGAATCTGTTCAATTGCTTGCTCACGAATCAGATTACGAATCCCCGGGGTGACGACCATGACCTCCGTTGCCAAAACGCGCCCGATGTTATCCGCCTTAGGCAGAAGCAGTTGCGAAACAACCGCTTGCAGGGCTGAGGCCAGTTGTAATTTAACTTGCTGCTGTTGATACGGGGGGAAAGCGTCGATAATACGTTCAATCGTCTGCGGGGCATCAGGCGTGTGCAAAGTGGCCAAAACCAAATGGCCCGTTTCTGCGGCGGTTAGGGCGGTCGAAATCGTTTCCAAATCTCTCATCTCACCGACGACAATAATATCCGGGTCTTGCCGCAAACAGCGCTTTAGCGCTTCGGCAAACGAATTAGTATCACGATAAACTTCCCGCTGTTTGATAATCGATTTTTTATTAAAATGGACATACTCGATCGGGTCTTCGATCATGACAATAACGGATTCTTTTTCTTCATTGATCAAATTTATAAGGGAAGCCATCGTTGTTGTTTTACCGGTACCTGTTGGACCTGTAATAAGGACCAAACCGTTGGGCTTGCGCGCCATGTCCGCGATAATCGGAGGCAGGCCCAGTTCAGACATATTCGGAATAAAAATCGGGATGCGTCGAAACGCGGCCTCAACCGAGCCTCGCTGCAAATGAATATTCACGCGAAAACGGTCCATGCCCGAAAGAGAAAGAGAAAAATCCAACTCTTTGTCCCGTTCAAAGGCTTCTTTTTGATTGTCGGTCAACATCCCGTAAATAACTTTTTTTAATTCCTCCCGCGACAAAGGATCTTTGTTTGTTGCGATGAGCTTCCCATCGATGCGCAAATACGGCGGACTGTCATACGTTAAATGCACGTCGGAAGCTTTTTTTTGGACAGACAATAGAAGAAGTTCTCGCAAATCCATTTTTGCTCCTATGGGTAAAAGGTCAAGTTCGCATCAGACGACTTCATGCAATAATAAAAAAATAATCTATCCGTCGGATAATGTCAACTGGTTCTTGGCATAATTTTGGCATAATTTGGACTACTGATAAGAGGCCGCCCTAGTTGTTCTAAAACACGTAAAATG
>JAYRHV010000205.1:0-5999 GCA_041907165.1 Candidatus Omnitrophota bacterium
CAGTTTCTTTAAGGCCGCTGCGTTTAAGGTCGCGGTGATACTTGATCTTTTCGAGCAAAAGGTCCTGACTGCGTTTAAAAACCTTAATGACCGTCGTTTTCATCGCGGCAACATCCTCGTCACATTTTTCGCTGACGACAATATCCTGCAAATGCGGCACCTTAAGGTCCAGACGCACGATTGTGCTGTTGGCTTTTTGATGATGTTTGCTTTGTTTTTCAAAAAAAACGTGGCACTTGGTAATGTCGGGACGTATTTTAGAAAGCTTGGCAAACTTTTCGGATATTAATTGTTCGATTTTTTCACTGCGGACCAAATCATGGAATGTGATTTCTAATGGATTTTGCATAGCACCTCATCTCTCTGTTATGCCGTCGAAAAATATGATTATAAAAATCTTAACACTGTTTATAGAGACGTCAAATAAATTCTTTAGTGGAAAGTCGCAATTGCCATTCTTACCCTTGACGATCTTCTGGTTTTAAATACCGATAAAGATTCTCGACTTTTTCTCTGGCCCACGGGGTCCGGCGCAAGAACGTCAAACTCGATTTGATGCTCGGATTCTTCGCAAAACAATTGATTTTGATACGGCTGTAAAGACCTTCCCACCCATGCTTCTTTAAAAGTCGGGTTAGGATCATCTCAAGCGTTACGCCGTGAAAAATGTCTTTATCTTGCGGGTGCATTTATTAGATGAGAATTATTCGTCGTTATGTGTCATTTTGAAAATGCCCGCAGCCAAGGCTCCGCCGACGAAATTCGCGACAATAAAAACCCAAAGATTGCTTAATTTGCTTAGTCCCATGACCGTCAACCCAATTGCGACGGCCGGATTAATGGCGCATCCGGAAATGTTACCTATCGCATACGCCGAGGCCATGACCGTAAAGCCTATCGCTAATCCATAATTTGAATTACCAGCAGTCGATTTGGCGGTTGCGACATTTAAGACAACATAGACCAAAGCAAAAGTAAAAATAAGCTCTGCGATCAAGGCATTGGGAGTATTCAAATTTGCTGCCGCAATGACACTGCCCGCTTTTAATTTTAGGACCACCCCAGAGGCCATGATTGCGCCCAGCACTTGAGCGATCAGATAACACAAAGCATCTTTTGTTTCGCACTTGCCGCGCAGCCATACACCCAACGTGACCGCAGGATTATAATGAGCGCCGGAAATATGTCCACCCGCATACACCATGACCATGAGTATCGTACCGATGGCCAAAGGGGCCATTGCTCCTGCAGAGGGTTCAATCACACAAAGCCCTATGACCAAAAGCAAAAAAAACGTTCCGATAAATTCAACGATATATTTTTTCATGTCTGCTCCGTCTTTGGAGTAGCTTTAGCTACATCTTAATTAAGGAATTTATTTTTTCTTTTCTTCTTTGACTTCAATGGATTTGGCTTTCATCGTATATTCGATGGTAACTTTAGCCCCAACCTTCAGATCACCGGCAACAACGCTGGCTTGATCACGGGCGATCTCCCAGCGATCTTGGCCTTTTTCAACGGCGATCATCTCGGAGGTTACTTCCAAGACCTTGCCTGTTACCTGATATGTCTTGGCTTTCGCGGCAAAAGCGGCTGTTGCAATCAACAAAAACGCACTTGCTAAAATGAATATTTTTTTCATATTGCTCCTTTTTTTAATTAATTTTATTTAAAAAAATATTTTAACTTAAAGAAATCAAAAGACAATCATAAATTTTTATCGACGGCATTTTCTAAGAAGGCGCGGTTTGTTTGCCAGAGGATCTTTTTCTTTTCTTAAGGGGAAATTAAATCCCTTTAGAACACACCCAACCCCGCCGGGAAAACAGATTGATTTTCGTCTTCGGCAGGAATCATCTTCTTTGCGGTGTTTACAGTCCCACATAGGTTATCCTACATCAGCAAATAATATTGCACAGCCCATGTTTCTATTCTATTATTGCCTTGCTTTTAAAGGGCCAGAGAAAGAAACACGATATTGAGTAGTCCCCATCCAAACTCAGCCAAACCTACCTCTTTAGCTTGCGGATGTCTTTGATCATAAATTCCCTGCCATGCTCTGGCCAATAAAAATAAAAATCCGATTAATGCCGCCCATGACAAAACTTTCAACTGACACAGACAAGCTATAATTATAACGCTCAAAGCATGCGAGAATAAAACAATTTTTTTTGAAGGTTCTTTGCCGTAGGATTTCCTCAGCCGATACCGGACATAAATGATAGAGCTGGCGGTTTTAAGTGACATGACTGCCCAGACAAGAAACGCGAGACTAATCGTTTTTCCGGAACCGATCATGATCGCGGCTGACGGAAACCCCAAAGCAGTGCCCAGCAATAATTCCGCAAGAAATGATTTAAATCCCCAGACCGCCAAACATTTATAAGCCGCAAACAAAATACCAAGCGCAATAACAAACACCAACGGATATGGCGCGTGATGTGTTTTTTGATAAACAAGGATAAAAATAGCGCCGGCACTAATGCCTAACCCGATCGCCAAACGTCCTGCAAGATCAACGCGCCAATCAGCGGGGATCTTTTTAATCCCTCCCCAAAAAACACGGATGGCCTGCCCCATAAAAAAGACTATGATAATACCAAATGCCAGCAATAACCCCAGATATGACGGCGCAAAAATCAATCCTGCGATAATAGCTTCAAAAAATATCATTAAAGCCCCGTGTTCGACGGGGACTAAAATGCTTTTAAATTTTCGGACAATCAATTAAAGTTCCCTTGGCAGTTTATTATTTTATAATTTTCGGCTGGATTTCTGACGCTTTTTCTGTCGGATTTAACTCTTATATCTATTGATCTCTTTTTGAATCTCATCAAACCATTTTTTATAAAAGTTTTTATCCTCAATCTCTTTCTCGCCTTGCTTTACCGTGGAGGCTTGTTTTCCTCCGCCTCCGGGCAATGGAACAATAAACAAGAAAAACCTAGTGCGATCCGCGACATAGAACTGCTCAGTAGTTTCTAGCGCGCTAAGAAACAAAGTCGAGGCCTCTGCTGTTTTTTCACCAACGATTTTTGCTTGGACAACCAAGATTGTTGTCTTTTTCCCTTTTTGAAAAGACCTCCGAGCTACGATAAAATCTTTATCTTCACTTTCTTTATCGATCATAAAATTTTTGGCATAAATCGTTTTTATTGTAGCGGCATATAGCTCTTCTTTTGATAAAGCGAAAGTTTTATGATTATATGAATTATCTTCGCTAAAAATCTTGTCATAAACAGGCGCAGATGCACATCCGGGACTAATTATCAACAACGCCGCAAAAATAAGATTCTTTTTTACCATAACACGGTCCTCTCTGTTGTTATTAATAACGCCCATCTAAGTTATTCTTTAGCGTCGATATTTTTGCGTAGGGAACGGTCGCGACCGTTCCCTACAATTAAAAATAATGAAAGAAATGGAACATTTCCGACGGTACCGTGTTCAGGCGTGAAGGTGGCACATTTGGAAATGTTCTCTTTTTCTTGGAACATTTCCGACGGTGCCGGGTTCGGGCTTGAAGGTGGCACTTTTGGAAATGTTCTCTTTTTCTCCTCTCCTTAGATTATTTAAAATATTCCATCACCTTGGGGCGAGTAAAATAATAGATACTTGCCGATACAAGAATCGATAATCCACCCAAAACTCCGATAGCCAAGATTTTATAATTTGGAATAATAGGCAACATAAAAACATAAATAATAGCGATCAAAAAAATGCCTAAGAAAATTTTGTTACAGGTTAGCATTTGTAATCTTATGTAATTTGACAATTGAAATAATCCCATCGAAAGCCTGATCATCAGATACAGAGGCAGGATTGGTAATAATATGTTAAATAAAACCAGCGGGATTAGCCCTAAGGGATTTCCGACGTGAGTTTGGGTTTGGTTAGGGAAGAAAACTATCTGGAAGAAACCAAATAATATTAATAAAATTGGGAATAAAAAAGGCGTTGCTCCACATAAGTAAAGACTAGCAAAAATTATGACGCCTTTCGGTCTTTTATTTACCATGTCACACCTCTCCCATAAAAGGTTCCGTTATTAAAAAACCTCACCCGGACAAAGCCCGTGCCTTTTATAAATAGTGTAAGCATAGGTACCGGGTACCGCGGTGCCTAGTAACTTGGTCTACTTACCTGTCCATTCGGTACCCGGTACCGTATCTCTTCTAATGATGCGGTGATAAAAAATCTTCGACAAAAAGCCCTCTCGATTCTGCAAAATGTCGAGCTAATTTAGATTCATTTGGAACACCGATAAGTAGATCTACAGACGTTTTACAGAAAATAATGAATTACATAAACTTACAAAACAATTCCGGTCATTGTCTAGCCGCGCTATTTATTGGATATCTTGAAGCATGGGTACCGGGTACCGCGGTGCCTATTAACTTGGTCTACTTACCTGTCCATTCGGTACCCGGTACCGTATTTCTTTCAGGCTCGGAAGGTGGCACTTTTGGAAATGTTCTCTTTTTCTCTCACTTTTTCTCTTAGACTCTGTCCACTTTATATTCCAAAGCCCCATGAGTGTCAATAAACAAAAAAAAAGCCACTTGTTTAGGTGGCCTTTTTATTTCAAGACTTTTATAATCGTCACTACTCGTGCAAATGGGCTGTTTTTGGGCTAAATTTGTATTTAAAAGCTTCGGGAGGATCAGGAATTTTATTAACAAAATTTTTAAACTCGATATTAATATCCGCTAGACTTTTACCGAAGTATTTCGTTAACAACTGTTCCCAATTTTTCTTATCAAGTTCTTGATAAAAACTCCAAAAAGTCTTCTCACCTAAACTTTTCATTGCGAAAAGCGCAAAAGCCGCCGCAATATTGCCTTCGTCATCATCTTTGTAATGATCCTGAAATACTTCCTCAACGATCCACCTATCCGGAGAAGTCAGCTTTACCAACTGATAGTATATGATTTGATAGACCTGCCCTTTAAATTTTTTACTTTTGCCTTCCTTGATGCGGCAAACCCCTTCTTCAAAACGCAACGGGACTTTGGAGTTCAATTCATAAAGAAAAATATGCAGGAATTCATGGACCGAAGTGAGGCGAAAAACTTCATCATAACGAAAATGTACCTCCCGTTCGGCTGCCTTAGCATATCCTTTATTTTTCAAATGTCCATGAAGATAGACCTTTACTTTGGGGATTTTATTTATCTTGGGCAAAAACTGCTCCGCAAGCAAAAAAGAATTCTCATAAGACGATATGGCTTGACTAAGATTTTTTTCTGCGTAAGAAAACGGGCGGTAATAGAGCACCAAATGTTGGGTCTCAGCGGTTTTCCAAATATTGATCACGATCATAAACAGAACAATGATTGTTAAACCGCTTGACCAGAGAATAATTTGTTTTTTATTTAACTGCATAATTCACCTTATTCCTCATTATTTTTAAATTTCATCACACCCGGTTTTTTTCCAAAAGCATCAGTCTTATTGTCCAAACTAGGACGGTTATCCAAGGATTTTGCTTTTTTGACCAATTCGATAAATTCCGCGCGATAACCTGAGTTGTCGCTGCCTTTGGCACTCGTCGCAGATTGGATCACATGATCATAATTAGCGTTGTCCTTATACTCTGAATTCTTTAACAGTAAGCCAAACTCAACCACGGCGCTGGCGAATTGGAAATCGTCCACAGGCTCACCGGTCATATCCGCAAGCGAAATAGACTGTTCAATCAACTGGCTAGCGTCTTGATCAGGTTCTTTGTAGCGCAGCTTTACGGTCAAAAGATCATTGCTAGGAAGCGTTTTGTTTTCTTGATAAGATAATTTGTCCACTTTGGCAAATGCCTCACCAGAATCTGCTGACACAATTTCATACAGCGCCGTGACCGTGTGGCCCGCGCCTAATTCACCAGCATCTTTTGTATCGTCGTTAAAATCTTCTTTTTTTAACATGCGGTTTTCATAACCAATCAGACGATAGGCCTTGACCTTGGCGGGATTGAATTCCACCTGAAGCTTAACATCTTTGGC